>DASTMB010000023.1 GCA_035714365.1 Mycobacteriales bacterium
TTAGCGTGAGACACGAAGACCTCCTGTTCGCGGAGCGGTTCCTAGACAGCTCCACTCCACGACAGGAGGTCTTCGCCTTCAAGATCACTCAGATCGTGTCGTCACACGACCTCAACCAACGTCCCTGGTGAGTACAACTAGGGCCGCAGTGGGTACGAGGATGCGGCGTCCGATCCGGATGGTTGGGATGTCGCCGCGTCGCGCGGCCTCGAAGGCGAGCCCGCGGCTGATCCGCAGGAGACGTGCCGCCTCGTCGACCGTAAGGACGTCGGGCAGGTCGGTACTCATGGTGTCTCCTCGATGTCGTCGAACCATTCGGGCCAGAGGTGGCAGGGGTGGTAGCCGAGTGCGACGGCGATGTGGTCGGCGGCGTCCCATCGGATTCGGTCGCGGGTGAACAGCCGCTGGATCGTGGACCGATCGACGCCGAGGTTCTCGGCGAGTGCGCACACGGTGAGGTCCCGGTCGGTGGCGAGCCGGCGCAGTGCGCGCCGCGCCGGCTCGGCCGGGAAGTAGCTCCTCATGACAGGAGCGCGGTGTAGGCGTCGGTGTGCGGGTGCCCCCAGTGGTCGGAGGGGACGAAGAGCTCGTCGACCTTGACGCCGCGGAACCCGCGCCACGTCTCGACGTGGACCATGACGCGGGCGTCGCCGCAGCGGATGACGACGGCGTCGTGGCTGGCCATGACGCCGGACGTGCAGCGCGGCAGGGTGCCGTGCCCACCGGCCGCGTTCCTCAACATGTCGCTGCCGACGGCGGCGGCGTTGTCCTTGATCCGGATGTAGGCGCGCTCGACGGCGGCCATCTCCTTGACCGCGTCCGCCCACTTGCCGGCGCGCAGCGCGTTGAGGTAGCGGATCGTGAACTGGACCGGCGTGCCCTTCGGGTCGCCGGTGTCGCGGAACCGCCGCAGGAACTCGTCCATGCCCTCGTCGGTCGCGGCCGCGGTCGGCTGCGGCTCCGGCGTCGGCGCGGCGGTCGGCGTCGCCGCGACGGTCGCCGCCGGGGCCGGGGCGGGCGCGATGGTGATGACCGTCGTCGGCGGCTGGCCGCCCGAGGTGCATGCGGTCGTCGCGAGCCCCGCGGCGAGGGCCGCGAGGGCGGCGGTTCGGGTGGTGGTGTTCATGTGGTGCTCCTCTCGGGAGCCGCCCCGGACGGGCGGCGAGGGGAGCACGGTCGTTCTGCGACTTCACGAGAACTTCACGGTGGAGTTACCGCGGCCGTGAGGTCGTCGTGAAGTTCTGGTAACCGGTCGTGAGGTTTTCGTGAAGTTCGGCCGGGAGGGGCCGGAGTTGCAACACCTGGGGCGCAACGTGCTCGGCACGCCGGCCCGGTCCTGGGGCCGCCGACCGACCCGGAGGCAGCCATCATCACCAACGCCCTTGTGGACTTCCTCCCGGCGGCGTCCCCGGCGACCGGGCCCGGCGCGCAGCTGCCGATCCCGAACCCGTTCGGCTTCGTCGGTGACGGCATCGGCTCGCTGATCCGCGGCCTGTTGCAGGACCTCGTCGACGACTTCCTCAACAACCTGGTCGAGCCGGTCCTCCGCTACGTGCTGCACACCCCCGACCTGCTGGCCGAGCCGACGCTGCGACGGTTGTGGGCGACGTCGCTCGCGGCGCTGTTCGTCCTGGCGGGTCTGCTGGTAGGCATCGCCGGTACGGCGATGATCACCGGCTCCTCGACCCGAATGGGCATGGCGGCCCGGGAGGCGGTCGGCGTGCGGCTCGCCAGCGCGATGCTGACCGCGGCGGTGTCGCTGCCAGTCGTCGCACTGGAGGTGCAGCTCGCCAACAAGCTCGTCGACGCGCTGACCAGCGCGGGTCTCGACGGCGCCGCCGACCCGATCTCCTCGGTGTTCATCCGGAACCTGCAAGGGGACCTCGGCAGCTCGCTCGCGCTGCTCGTGATGACGCTCGTGGCGGTCGTTTTCCTCGTCGTGCTCACCGTTCTCGGGCTGGCGCGGTGGGCGACGTTGTGGCTGCTCATCGTGCTGGCGCCGTTCGCTGCGGGGTTGAGCCTGCTGCCGTCGGGTGGCGCGGCGATGAGGGCGTGGTGGCGGCTGCAGGTCACGGCGGTCTTCTTGCCGATCGCGCACGCAGTCCTCATCGCGACGTGGCTGGCGATGTTCTCTTCGGACAAGACGGGGTTCGTCGGCGCGCTCGCCGGCGTCGCCACCCTCGCACTGATGGCGAAGCTCCCCGGCTGGGCCGCCGGCGCCGCGATGGGCGTCGACGGCGGCAACGTCGTGCATCAAGTCCGGCGCACCCACGGCTACGCACGAGCGGCCGTCCGCACGGTCGCGGCGGCCAAGACCGGGGGCGCGAGCGAGGCGGCGCGGGCGGCCGTCGGGGTGGTCCCTCGGTTGGGCCACCGAGGGACCACCCGGGGGACCACCCCTGGCGGCTCCGCACGAGGGGCTGCTCCACCTGGCTGACCTGCGGTTTCTCCTCGGCGTAGCCGGTCGTGGCACTTGGTCGGGGCTGCTCCGCGTAGCCGCTCCGCACCCCCGACCAAGTGCCACTCCCTCGACACGCACTTCGGAGAGGGAGGCAGGTCAGCCAGGTGGAGCAGCAGAGCAACAGCAACAGCAGGAAGAGAGGAAGAGAAGTGAGAGAGAACAAGATCAAGAAGAGCAAGGACAAGGACAAGGACAAGAGCGGGGGACGCGTCAAGCGGTGGCGGCGCGGGTTCGTCGCGGCGCAGGCGGTCGTGATGGTGGGGGCGTCGAACGCGTGGGCGGCGCCGGGTGACGACGGGATGGCTCAGGTCAAGGCGTTCGCGAACAACCTCGCCAACTACGTCACCGCCATCGCCGCCAGCGTCGCCGTGCTGTTCATCGCGATCAACGGCGTCAAGTACACGACCGCCGGTGGCAGCCCGAGCCGCCAGCTCGAAGCGAAGAACGGGCTCGTCGCCGCCGGCGCCGGTCTCGCCATCGCGTTGTCCGCCCGCGTCATCGTCGGGCTCGTCGTCTCGGCACTCCAGTGACCGGCCAGCGAGTGACGGTGCCGGTGCCCGCCGAGACGGGTGTCGAGGACAGGCTCGCCGGTGCGCTGACGTTCCGCCAGGCCGCCTACCTCGCTGTCGCGGCCGCTGGAGTCGCCGTGATGCTGCTCGGCGAGCGCTCCCCTGTGCGCGTCGTCGTCGGCGCCGTCCTGGCGCTCCTGGGTCTGGCGGGCGCCGCGGTGCGGCCGTACGGCGAGCCGCTGGACCGGCTCCTGCCCGCCGCGATGGCATACCTGCGGCGCCACCGCGCGGAGCGGCGTGCAACGCCACCCGCCGCTGCCGAGGCTGCTGCGGTGCCCGAGCCCGAGCCCGAGCCCGAGCCCGAGCCGGAGCCCGTGCCGGAACCGACGGCTGAGCCGGACCAGGTGGACGAGCACGTCGCGCCGCGTCCGCGCCGACGCATCCCGCTCCGTGCGCTGCTGGTCGGTGCGGCCTTGGCCGCGGTCGTCGCGGTGGCGGTTGCGCGGTGGCCGCACCCGGCGCCGGCGCCGCCCGTGCAGGTGGTCGTGGTGCCCGTGCCCGTCGAGATGGGCGACCCGTGGGAGGAGGCGATCGACGATGCGGTGGACGCGTGGATCGACGACATCACCGGGACCTGAGCGTCCGGTGCTGCTGGCGTTGCCGGACCTGTCGCTGCTGGACGGCGACGGCGAGGTCGACGTGCTGTCGCGGCTCGTGGCGCTGCTCGACGCGGGCCGCGGGCTCCAGGTCCGGCACGAGCGCCGGCTGGTGGTCGTCGAGGACGACGGGCGTAGCGCGGAGTCGGTGCTGACGCGCGAGCTGGCTGCGGCGGCGACCGTGTGGCCAACTCAGCTCGTCGGTGCGCAGCCCTCCGACGGCCTCGCGGTCGACGACGCGCCGAACGACGCCCCAGCCGTGATGCGTGAGCATCCGACGTGCGTCGAGCTCGACGACGGCCTGTGGGCGCGAACGTTCGCGCTCACGCGCTGGCCCGCGCAGATTCCGGTCGGTTGGACCGGCGCGCTCCGCGGCGTCGCCGACGTGATCGTGCTGCACCTGCGCCCGGTTTCCGTCGGCGTTGCGGCGGCGCACTTCCGCCGGCGAGTCGCCACGTTGATCTCGACCGCGGCGGTGGACGAGCAGGCCGGTCGGGTGGCCGACCCGGAGACCGCGCAGGCGATCGACGCGGCGGAGGCGTTGTGGGAGTCGGTGCAGGCCGGGACCACGACGGCGTGGTGGGCGCAGCTGCTCCTCACCGTCATCGCCGACGACCGCGCCGCGCTGGACGAGCGCACGTCCCGGATGGCGGACGCGCTGGCTCCGTGGCGCGCTGCAGCGCGGGTGGTGGCGTTCCGGCAGCGCGCGGTATACGCGGCGACGCAGGTCGGCGGCACAGCGCTGGCCGGTCCGTGGCGGATGGTCGACGCGACCGCCGCTGCCGCGACGATCCCGGCTCCGCTCGGCCCGACCACGTCGATGACGGGCGTCCTGGCGGGTGCGGACGAGGCGAGCGGCGTGCCGTTGCGCGTGGACCGGTTCGCGCTGCACAACCCCGCGCGGCTCGTCGTCGGCACCAGCGGTGCCGGGAAGTCCTACGCCACGAAGCTCGAAGTGTGCCGCTGGCGAGTACGCGGCGCGGAGGCCGTCGTCGTCGACCCGGAGGGGGAGTTCACCCGCCTCGGTGACGTCCTCGGCGGCCTCGTCCTCGCCGTCGGGGAGGAGCCGGCCGGGCTCGACCCGGTCGGCCTCGCCACCCCCGGCCTCGCCGCGGCCGAAGGGCTGGCGGTCCTCGCCAGCGTCGCGGCCGCGCTGCTCGGCGGTGCACTCTCGGCGGTGGACCTGGCGCTGCTCGACCGGGCGCTGATGGTGCTGCGCGCCGACATCGGCCACCGCGCGACGATGGGCGACCTGCTCGGGGTACTCGCGGACGTCGAGGCGCACCCGCCGTTCACCGGCGCTGACCTCGCCGCCCGGCTGTCGCCGGCGGCGTCGGGGAGCCTGGCGCAGCTGTTCGCGGCGAACCCGGAGCTGGACGACCCGCCGCCGCTCGTCGTGTTCGACCTGCGCTCGGTGCCGGCGCGGGCGCGACCCGCGGTGATGGCGTGCGTGCTGGCGTGGACGTGGGACCGGGCCACCACCGGCGCGGTCGCGACGCCGCGGCTGTTGGTGGTGGACGAGGCGCACCTGCTGCTCGACGACCCGGCGGCCGCGGACCTGCTGGCGCAGTTCGCGCGGCGGGCGCGGAAGTACCACCTCGGCGTGGACGTCGTGACCCAGCGGCTCGCGGACTTCCTCGGCAACCCCGCCGGGCAGGCGGTGCTCGCGAACACGGCGACGAAGCTGCTGCTCGGCTGTGAGGACCACGACCGCGCCGCAGTGGCCGCCGGGCTCGGCCTCACCTCCGCCGAGGCGGAGCTGCTCCGCGCCGGCCGCCGCGGTCACGGGCTGCTCCTCACCCCGGGCTTGCGGGCCGCGGTCCGGGTCGTTGCCCATCCAGCCGAGCACGAGCTCGCTGCTGCCGGGCCGAGGTCACGATGAAGCGCCTGCTGCTGGCGGTCCTGTGCGCGGTGCTCGGGCTGCCGCTGCTCGCCCTGGTGGCCGTCGGCGCGGCCACCGCGCCGGCGCCCGCGGTCGCGGGTGACGACGCGGCGCAGGTCGCGGCGGCGCCCGAGCAGTTCCGCGGGTTCCTCGTCGAGGCGGCGCGGCGGTTCGCGCTGCCGCCCGCACTGCTCGTCGCCGTCGCCGAGATTGAGTCCGGCTTCGACCCGAACGCGGTGGGCGACCCGATCCCGGGTGGCCCGGCCGAGGGGATGATGCAGTTCCTGCCCGGCTCGTGGACACGGTTCAACATCGTGCCGGGCGCGACCCCGTACGACCCGCGCGCGGCTGTGCTCGCGGCGGCGAACCACCTGCTCGCGAGCGGGCGGCTCGACGGCGGCGGGTGGGACGCGGCGCATGCGCTGACCGGCTACGGCCACTCCACCGCCTATGCGACGACGGTCCTCGCGAAGGCGGCCGAGTACGGCTTCCGGTACAGCCCCGGCGCGCCGCCGCTCGACGCCACCCGCTACACGTTCCCGATGACCCCGCCGGGCGACTACGTCAACGGCCACCACGACTACCCGGCGAACGACATCTTCACATCCATCGGCACGCCGGTCGTCGCGTGCGTCCGCGCCGAGGTGCTGCGCACATCGCCGGTCGAGACCGGCAAGGGCGGGATCACGGTGACGCTTCGCGGCGAGGACGGCTGGCGCTACTACTACGCCCACCTCGCGGCGCTCGATCCCGCGATCCGGCCCGGAGTCGTCGTCGAGGCAGGCGCCCGGCTCGGGCTTTCCGGCAACAGCGGCAACGCCCGCACGACCGAGCCGCACCTGCACTTCGGCGTCAGCAAGACCGGCTCCGTCGCGGGCGAGATCAACCCCTATCCGTACCTGCGTCTGTGGGAGGACGACCATGCGCCGATCACCTGAGTCCCGCGTCTGGTTGCACGTCGTCGTGCCGCGCGACAACCACTCCGCGCCGTTCACCGCCGAGCAGCTCTACGCCGCCCTGCACGCCGCGACCCGCCGCGGGCAGTGGACGGACATCGCGCTCGTCGGCGCCGCCCGCCACGTCGGCATCTACCTCCGCGCGGAACGCTCCCGGGTCGCGCCGATCCGAGCGCTCGTCCGCGCGACGTACCCCGACGCCGAGGTCGTCCTCGCCGCACCGCCCCTGCCCGACGGTCCGGCGGCCGTGGCCGGCGCGCGGTGGCGGCTGCGCGAGCACCCGGCGTACCCGATCAAGACCGTTCGGGAGTTCGAGAACAGCGAGCCGATGGCGATGACCCTCGGCGCACTCGCCGAGGCAACCCGCGGCGGGGAATGGGGCATCGTGCACCTCGCGCTCGCCCCGGCCCCGGCGCGGTTCCACCGTGACGCGAAGGCGCTCGCGCTTGCGCTGGCGCGCGGCGAGGTGCCGCAGCCGCTGTGGGCGAAGGCGTTGAACGTCCCGCTGGACATCGTCGAGACCGTCGTCACGTCGCTGGTCTCGACACCGACCGAGGTGCCGCCCGCGCCGGCGCCGGTGGTGCATGCCGACCTTGACGCGCAGCTCAAGTGGGTCAACGGCAAGGCGGCGCAGGCGGCGTTCACGGTGACGGTGCGAACCGCATGGGTGGCTCCGACGCCGGTCCGTGCGTCCGAGGGTCACGCGGCGCTGGCCGCGGCGCTCGGGCAGTTCGCAGTGCCGGGGCAGAACGCCCTCGACGTCGGTCGGACCCTCACGGCCGACGACTGGCCGGAGCTGATGGCCGGCGAGGTCGTCCGCCGCGAGAAGACAGTCCTCGCCACCGCGGAGCTCGCCGGGCTCTGCCACCTGCCCGGCCCCGACCTGGTCATCCCGCACCTCGCGCGCACCGGCGCCCGCCGCCGGGAGCAGCGTCACCGGATCGCGGACGACGCGCTGGTCCTCGCGGAGACGACGCACCGCGACCACGCCGAGCCCGTCGGCGTGCGCGTTCGCGACCTGATGACCCACGCGTACGTCGTCGGGCCGTCCGGTACCGGCAAGACGACGATGCTCGTGCGTCTCGTTCTCGAGCTCGCCGCGCAGCACACCGCGGCCGTGGTGCTCGACCCGCACGGCGACCTCACCCGCCACGTCGTCGCCGCGCTACCCGACGACGTGCCGGACCGCGTTCGGCTGTTCGACATCACCGACCCGGCGGCGTTGCCGACCATCAACCCGCTGTGGCTGCCGCCGCAGCCGAACGAAGGCGCCGCGGCGGTGGCGCGGGCGGTGCGCAGCGCCGCGGTCACCGCCGTGTTCGCGGACCTGTGGCGGCTCGACAAGGCCAGCGCCCCGAACCTCATGCACTTCCTCGAAGCCGCGCTCGCCGCGCTGGTCGCGGTCGGCGACGGCCGGCTCGCGGACCTGCCCCGGTTCCTCACCGACCCGACGTTCCGCGCCGACGTCGTACGTCGGGCGAACGACGAACGGATCGCCGCCCGATGGCGAGAGTTCGCCGCCCTCGGGCCCGACGACCGTTCCCGCACGGTGCGCGCCATCCTCAACAAGGCCGCCGACTTCGACCGCAACCCGATCCTCGCCACGATTTTTGGCGACCCCGGCCCGGGGCTGCGGCTCGACGAGGTGATGGACAACGCGGGGGTGCTGCTCGTCAGCCTGCCGCGAGGGCTCGTCCCCGAGGGGACCGTCGAGCTCGTCGGGTCGCTGCTCGTCACCCAGCTCTACCAAGCGGCGCTCGCGCGGGAGGCACGCGCTCCGAACGACCGGCCGCCGGTCGTCGCCGTCATCGACGAGTTCCAGGAGTTCGCGCTCTCCACGTTCGCGAAGATCGTCACCGCGACGCGGAAGTACGGGCTCGGGCTCGTCGTGGCGAACCAGAACCTCTCGCGACTTCACGCGGTCGGCTCCGATGTGCTGTCCACGCTGCTCGCGAACGTCGGAACGCTCGTCGCGTTCCGCACCGGCAGCGCCGACGCCGAGTACCTCGCGCCGATGTTCGACCCGTTCGACGCCGCGGACCTGCGCGCCCAGGCCGCGCACGAGTGCTACTGGCGGCTCACCGTCGACGGCACCCCGCAGCCAGTCGTGTCCGCGCGGTCGCTCGCGCCCGTGGCACCGCGGCGCGAGGGCGTCGACCTCGACGAGTACGTCGCGGCAGTCCGCGCCGCGGGCCAGCCGCTCGTCCTCACCTACGGAGAGGAGGACCCGTTCCGATGAGACCCGTCGCACTCACCCGCCGCGACCACGCGATCCTCCGCGGTGTCTGGTCGCTCGGCTGGGCGACCTCACGCGTCATCACCGCGCTCGTCGCGCCGACCACCGCCGTCAAGACGCTCGCCGGGCGGCTCGCCGAGCTGACCAACGCGGGCTACCTCACCCGTCGGCGCATGGTCGCCGGACCCGGGGGACACGTCTGGCTCTACGGCCTCGGTCCAAACGCCCGGCGCGTCGACCCCGCCTACGGCAGCCCGTGGCGACCCACCGACGCGCAGATCGGTCACACCGTCGCCATCACGAACACCCTCGCCGCCCTCGTCACCCCCGGACGCCTCGGCAGCCTCACCGTGACCGCGTGGAGCGGTGAGGCAGAGCTGCGGGCGTGGCACCGACCCGGCGAGGCGATCCCCGACCTCGTCGTCCGCTGGCAAGGTCACGGAACCGCCGGGACCTGGGCGGTCGAGGTCGACCGCGGCACCCAAGCTCGCGGCGCCTGGCGGCGCAAGCTCGTCCGTTACCTCGACACCACCTACGACGCGCTACTCGTCGTCACCACCTCCGACGAACGCGCCCGCAACCTCGCCCGGCTCGGACGCAGCGCCGGCGCACCGGTGCTCACCATCGACCACGAAGGCCTGCAAGCGACCCCGATCCACGTGTACGACGCGATCAACGGACGACGTAAGGCTGTGGACGAGTAGGGACCGGGGACTCACCGTCCACAGTTTTGCCGGGCCCGCTTGCGCTCCGTCCGGCAGCACGCATCATGGGAACTATGGTTCCCATCGCGCTAGACCACTCGACCGAGATCGGCGACCAGCCTTTCGGGCGTCGTGTCGAGCGCGTGGCTGAGCTGGACCACCACGGCGAGCGTCGGGTTCCGCGTACCGCGCTCGATCTGCGACAGGTACTTGAGGCTGACTCCCGCGCGCTCCGCGACGTCGGACTGCGTGAGGCCGAGTTCGTGGCGCAGGTCGCGAAGTCGCGCGCCGAAAACGAAGCAGACCCGCTTGGCGCGTGCGTCATCCGACACGAGCCGAATCGTACGGACCACTCGCATCCGCTGACGCGACAGCGCGTGCGCGCTGCCGCCCTTGACCTATGGAGGACACATGACACAGACGATCACGGACACCGCGGCGAGCTATCTCGTGCTGAGGGTCGCCGCCGTGCCCGACTTCGGAGAGGGCGGTACGGACGACGCCCGGTGGTGCGCGCACATCTGTGACCCGGCCAGCCCGCTCGCGGGCATCTACGCGTTCGGCTCGTCGCTGTCCGAGGTGCGGGACGCGGTCGCTGTCTTGGCGTGGGCGGCGGTGACGGCGGGGGAGCTCGCGTCGTTCGGCTACACGACCGAGAATCTTGCGGGCGTCCACGTGGCGCTGACCACGACGACGCCCTACGAGGCCGGGTGGCTCGCGATCGCCGTCGCGAACCACGCGGCGTAGGGGGCTGCTCATGAGCGCGGTGAACGAGCGACGTGAGGAAGCGGACGACGAGGCGCGCCGGACGTCGCCCGGCGATCCGCTCAGCGCCTGGGTGAAGCGGGCCGCGTGCGCCGGCCGTCCCGCGATGTTCGACGACCAGGAGCGGGCGAACGAGGCGCTTCGCTTGTGCGCACGCTGCCCGGTCCTCGTCGAGTGCCGGCTGTGGGCGCTGCTCAACGCGGTGGACGGCGTGGCCGGCGGCATGACCGAGGGCGCGCGGACTGCCTGGCGGGAGAGCGTCGGGTTCGACGAGCCGGAGGTGACCATCGCCGACTTCCTGCCCCTCACCGTCGCGGGCGCGGACCAGGGATGGGGCCTGGGCCGCTCCAAGGTGATCCTGCGGGCGGTCGCGGAACGCACGGCGAAGGGGCAGACAGCAGGGGAGATCGCGGACGAGCTCGGGGTCACCCGGCGCACGATCGAACGGCTCAAGAAGTCCGCCGGCGTTCGCGCCATCGCTTAGGGCGTCGAACCCCCGTTTCGCGAACGCCGCGGCCGTGCGACCCTGTGCACAAAGCGGGGCGAACGGACGAGGCCCCGGCCGGTACGGCCCCGCACCCGAGGTGTGCGATGCGCGTGCTGGTGGTCGACGACGAACAGTCGGTGCTGAGCTTCCTCGGCCCGCTGCTGGAGCGCGAGGGCTTCGCGACGACGCTGGTCGACAGCGGCACCGCGGCAGTCGCGAGCGTCCTCGACGGGCAGCCCGACCTGGTGCTGCTGGACGTCAACCTGCCGGACCTGTCCGGGCTGGAGGTGTGCCGCGCGATCCGGCGGCAGCCGGGGTACGTGCCGGTGATCCTGCTCACCGGGCTCGACTCCCGGGACGACGTCCTGGCGGGCTACGCGGCGATGGCCGACGACTACGTCACCAAGCCGTTCCTGCCCGAGGTCGTCGTCGCCAAGGTGCGCTCGCTGCTGCGCGTGCAGGGCAGCGGGCAGCGCCGCGTCGTCCGGCTCGGCGACGTCGAGGTCGACCTCCTCGCCCGCGAGGCGCGCCGCGACGGCGTCGCGCTGCCGCTGGCGCCGAAGGAGTTCGACCTGCTCGCGTTTCTCGTCGAGCACCCGAACCAGGTGTTCGGCCGGATGCAGCTTCTGACGAACGTGTGGGGCGTCGAGTTCGACGGCGACCCGCACACCGTCGCGGTCCGCATGTCGAACCTGCGTGCGGCGATCGAGAAGAACCCGAACCGGCCGGAGTACCTGCTGACGCGCAACGGCGTCGGCTACTACGCCCGACTGCCGGACGGTGCGTGATGGGGTGGCGCTGGCTCGCCGTCGGCCTGTGGGCCGCCAGCCTTGCCGCGCTCGCCGCGTGGTGGCTGCTCACGCGGCGGCGCGTCGACACCTGGCGGCTCTGGCCGGTGCCTGCGGCGCTGCTCGACGCGGAGGGCTCCGTCCGCGCGCGCACCGGTCCGCCCGGTGGTCCCGACCTCGCGGCGGCGACAGGAGTTCCGGCGCCGGGGCAGGTCGTGCGCGGCGCCACTGCGGACGGTACACCGCTCGCCGTGGCCGGGTTCCGCGGGGGAGCGCTCGCCGTCGCGCTGCCGCGCGACCCGGTGACCGACCGCCGCGACGCGATGCTCGCCGAACTCGCGCCCCGGCTCGCGCACGATGTGTACACGCCGCTCACCGCGGTCGTCGGGCATCTCGACCTGCTCGCGCACGAGCCGATCAGCGACAGCGCGCGGCAGTCGATCACGGTCTGCCGCAGCGAGGTCGAGCGGATCGCGACGATGAGCCGTGACCTGCTCGCGCTGACCGCGATCCGCGGCGGCACCGCCACGCGGACCCACGCGTACGCGGGCGCGTTGGCAGAGGAAGCGGTCGCCGGAGTGCTCCCGCTCGCCGACGAGGTCGGAGCGACGGTGGCGTTCGAGGCGCCGGCCGAGGCGGCGATCGTCGACGTCGCGGAAGGCGATGTCATCCGGGCGTTGCGCAACCTGCTCCTCAACGCGCTGCGCCACGGGCTCGGCAACGCGCGCCGTGTGACGCTGCGGGTCACCGGCACAGACGACACGGTGACGTTCTCCGTGGTCGACTCCGGGCCTGGCATTCCGCCCGACCGGCTGGATGCACTCTGCCAGCCGATGACCCGCGGCGACGGCGCGACCGGACCCGGCAGCGGGCTCGGGCTCGCGATTGTCGCGGAGGTGCTCCGCGCCCACGGCAGCCACCTCACCGTCGCGAACCATCCCGACGGCGCGACGTTCGCCTTCGCTCTTCCGCGAGTGCTCCGATGACGCCACTGCCACGTCCCGTGCGGCCGCCCGCCAGGATGCTCGTCGTCGCCGCCGGCGTGGTGACGCTATCCGGCGCGAGCGTCGTCGCCGTGCCGGACTCGCTGCGAACCGACGGCCTCACCGCACGCACCGTCGCGAGGCTGCTCGCCGACGCCGTCCCGGACGACGCGACCGACGTCCGAGTCAACGGTGTGTACGGGTCGGCGCACGAGGGGACGTGGCAGTTCGTCGGTTACCTCACCTGGCGCGGACCCGACGGCGAAGTTCACGGGGGCGGGACCGAGCTGCCGCAGAACGGCGGCCAACCGCCGGTGCCGTCCGAGTTCTCCCAGGAGCGGCTCGACCAGGAGCACCGGATCGGCTGGACCATCGCGCGGCTGCGGCACGCGCTCCGCGCCGTTGACATTGACGGCGCTGACCTCGCGATGCTCGAACTGGAGATCAAGCCGGAGGTGAAGCCGACGGTGATCGTCTGCGCCACTGCCACCGCCGCAGTGCCCGCGGCGTGCGCCGAGCGCGACGATCGCGGCCGCGTCGTCCGGCGATCCACCGAGCGGCTCGTGGAGCACCCAGGGTGGGACGCGGTAAGCGTGCAACGCGAGTCTGCGCTCGTGACGACGCCGTTCTGAGGAGGTGGCGGCATGGCCGGGACGACGCGGCACAGGCTGGTGTGGTTGGCCGTCGGGCTGCTCGTCCTCCTCGGCGCTGCCACCGGCATGGCGTTCCGTACACGTGAGAAGCGCCCGTCGCCACGCGTGCGGGAGCCGGTCTTCGCGGAGTCCGACGCGCCGTTCCCGTCCGACACCGCCGCGGACGTCGTCTCGTTCGCCGATCACGTCGCGCTCGTCACCGCCGTCGCGGAGAAGGCGGTGCCGACAACGAGTCCGACCGCGTCCGCGGCCGGTAGTACGGCTGTCGCGCGGGACGTGACGTTCCGCGTCGACCGGGTTCTATGGAGTCACCGGACGTGTCCCCGGCGCCCGCGCGGCTGACCGTGCGCTGGTGGGGCTGGCTCGTCGAGGGCCGCAAGCGAACGCCCGTCGCCGTCACCGGCACGCCGTGGGTGTTCGTCGGCGGGCAGTACGTCGTGCCGATCACCTACGACGGCACGTCGTTCCTGGTCCTCCAGCCGTTCGCGGTGTTCCGGTACACCGAGCGAGCGGTGACTCCGGAGGAGCAGGACAGGCGGCTCGCGCGTCAGCTCGACGGGGCAGGCCTCACGGCGGTCACGGCGACGTTCACGGAGGCGGCGCCGGACCCGGTCGCGGAGCGGTACCGGCACCTGACACCCCGCGGCCGGCTGGCAGCTGTGCTCGCGGCGCGCGGTACGGCGCCGTCGGTCTAGCCAGCCGCCCGCCGTACGTCGTCGATTGTGAACGGCGCGTCGAGGCGGTCGCCGTCGAACAGGTAGCGGCCGGACTCGCCGCCGTCGACGAACACGTGCGCCGGTTGCACGTCGGAACTCGCGGTGCCGACGTCCGGGACGAGGGACAAGCCCTGCCCGCGTGGCGCGCGGCCCACGGCGCTCGCGCCGACGACGTCCGCGGACGTCGCGGTGCGCGGGGCACCGGACTCTCACGCTGCCCTGCCGTGCCCGACATCGCTTTCGCGCTTGACCCCTCCGTCGCTTAGTCGGCGCATCTCGTGCCCTGTAGGGGAAGCGGGAGGGCTGATCGCTAAAGGGCGGCCTGCGTGTCCTGGAGCATCTCGCGCTCGAAGGGGTCGAGCCCTCCCGGATTCGGCGGGACCGCGCGAAGCCGTGCGAGAGCGGTGTCAAGGTCCTCCGCGTTGTCCAGGCGCAGGAATCGGTCGAGCTTCGACGTCACGGGCAGCGGCAGTCCGAACTCTTCGAGAACGGTGGCGAGAGGTGCCTGGAACATGCCTTCGACTTGGCGCGCGAACCCGCGAGTGTTGGGTACGGCGCCTCGGCCGTACGCCTCGACGGCGAGGCGTTCGACGGCGCCGAGCGCACGGGGTACGTGGAACTGTGCCCATCGCGCGAAGTCCAGAGCATCTTCGACCGCCTCGTCGGCGGTCTTGTTCCAGCGCTCCATATCGTTCGCGGCGAGCGCAGCGATGCTGCCCCGGTGGTAGCGAAGCGTGTTGAGACGGCCGGCGAGCTGCGCTGCCGAGATGACGGTGCGAGAACGCGACTTCGGTTTAGCGATCTCGTACAGGACGTCCGCGAGCTGCTTGACCTGCGCCGTCGTAGGCAGCGACGTCCAGGCGAGCGCGCTGCGGTAGTGGCGCGGCTTGTCGCGCAGCATGGTCGCGACGTCGAGCTGTCGTTGCGGCGCGATGCCCTTGTTCGCGCGCAGCGTGTCGACCGGCACGGCGTCCTGCTGGTAGAACGGCCGCATCCGCGCCCGGTTCGCGTCGTTGAGCTCGTCCCACGACATCTGGATCAGAACCTCGTCGCTGATCCCCTTCCCCTGACTTACCACGGGGACGTCGACGGTGAGGGCAGTCGGCGTCGGTGGCTCGTTGAAGACGACGACGGTGCCCACGTAGTGCCGCTTCATCCGACCGGATCGTCCACGGATGTTGGCGAACGTGAAGTAGTCGTACTCGACGTTGCCGATCTTCTTGTCGAGGATGACGACGTTGCGAGCGGTCGTGTTCACGCCCTCGATCAGGGTCGACGTTACCAACAGGTACGGCAGCCGGCCTTCGTTGAAGAGGCGCACCATGTGATGCGCGAGGGCCCGCGGGAGCCTGCCGTGATGCATCCCGATCCCCGCGGCGAGCGCACGGGCGACCAGCCATTCAGGGTGGTAGGCGTCGGCTACCCACGCAGCCGCCTCGTCGAGGTCGTGGCCACCGCCGACTCCGGCTTCGAGCAACCAGCGCGCGACCGTTCGCATCCGGGCCGGGCCACTACAGAAGATCATCGTCTGCGGCCCGAGCTCGTGGCAGACCTCCGGCAGCCGCGCCTCCTGTGCCTTGCGACCGGTGGCAGTCTCGCGGCGGACGTCGGTGGCGACGGTCGTGTAGTCCGTCGTGATGAACGTCGCGTCGATATCGCGCGCGGTGGCGTCCGTGAGCCCGCTGATGTTGGGGCCGAGGAGGTAGAACTGTGCCCCGGTCCGCCGGAGGTCGTCGAAGACGATGTTCAGGACACTCGCCCGGTCGTCGCTGTGGTCGGGGTCGAGCTTGTAGAACTCGTCGATGGCGAAGAAGTCGAGGTCGTCGAAGTGGGGCAGGTCGAGCAGCCGCTCCTGGGTCATCACGTACAGATTGCGTTCGGCGGGCTCCTGCGAGCCATGCGTGATGATCTTGTACCGGTCTTGGAGCGCAGCGAACCGCCGGCGCATCTCGTCGATCAGCGCGATGGTGGGGACCACGACGACGACGTTGTGCCAATCGGGCCGCGCTGCCAGCACCGCGTCGATGATGAGGCTCTTGCCGAACGACGTCGGCGCGGAGAGCACGACGTTCTCGCCCGCGAGCAGCCGCTGGTACACGACCGCTTGCTCTGCGTGGAAGACGATGTCCCGGCCGCCGGGCAGTTGCGCTGGCCGGTGAATCTCGTACGCAAGCAGGTCGGCCAGCGGAAGCTCATCCACGTCCTCTTCGCGCAGGTACGGGAACAGCCCGTGCTCTCGGACGAGCCCGTGCAGCAGGTCCGCAAGATCGTCGGGGACTGCGTCGCGCTGCTCCAGCAGCCGGATGAGGGCGTCACGCGCCTGGTTGCGCTCTGGGGTTGCGCCGGCGAAGCCGATGGCTTGGAGCACGGAGAAGATGTCGTCGCCGCGCACCCCGGCGTCGATACGGGCGAGTGCTCGTTCAAGATCGATGGTCATGCCGTCTTCTTCGGCCGCAGGTCACGCAGCGCGGCGACGAGTGCCTGCTTGGTCGCGAGCGGGACCAGGATCAGGCGGACAGCGACGTCAATGTTGGGAAGGCCGTCGAGTGCGTTCTTGAACCGCGTCCAACCGCGCTTGAGCTCGGCCTCGAGCTCGGCGCGGTAGGTCTCGCAGTCGGCGGTGTTCGCGATGGTCACGTCGCTGTCGTACGTCAGCAGCACCGGGACGCAGACACGCTGCACGACCTTGTCGAGCGAGACTGCGGGATCGAGAAGGCGGCGCAGTTCGGCAGCGTGTGGGTGGTCGTCGTCGATCTTGTCCGTGACTAGCGCGAACTCGTCGTGAAGGTAGTCCGTCCCCAGGTGGTCTTCGAGCTCCTGGGCGACGCTACGGATCGCCTTGGCGAGGTTGCGGTAGAACTTCGCCTCACCGAGCCACAGCTCCAGGCCTTCGTTGCCGTGCACGACGTGGACGCCGTCGAAGCCGCGAAACGTCTCGTTCTTCGAGGACTTGAACACCACCTTGCTGATGACGGTGTCGCTGCCAAACATCTGGCGGCAGGCGATGTGCAGCAGCAACTCGCCGGGAACCCCAGCTGCGGCGCCGGTACCGAAGGTGCGCCTGATGGCAGTCGCCGCCGCGTCGAACAGGAGCCCCTCCGGTACGTTCGCGCGCTCCCGCGGGCGTAGCGCGTAGTCGGTCGTCCAGCGCAGCAGATGCTTGGCCAGCGCCCCGGCGCGCCAGGAACCCCGTTCGTAGTCAACGGTGAGGGCGTAGAGCGGCGGGTCGAGTTTGTCGTTGCTGATGAACTCGGTCAGTAGTGCGATCGGGATGTCCGTACCGGGCGTCGGCGCGCATCGGCACGGTGGTTCTGCGCGAAGCGGACGAACGCTCATGGACGAGCTCCCTCGTTGAGGCTCAAAGTCTCCCACAATGTCTGGCACTCTGGGTGTGTGAGTGCCAGGCGACACGCCGGAGCGGCGCGGGGTCCCCGTGCCGGGGCGATCCCACAAGCGCGTACGTGGATGTACGCATCGCAGCCACGTCTTGCAGCACCGCGCATTGGCTGGCGCAGTCGCGTTGTAAGCGACATGTTCCCGGTGCTCGCGCCGGGTGCCGGTTGCGATCCCCACTGCCAGTCCAGCGTGGTGGCGAGGCCGCCGAGGCCCGCCGAACAGCGTGCGGCTTCCAACGTCTCAGCCGGTTTTGTTGGATGCGCCGCGCTCACCAGCCACCCAGCTACGGGTCGTCGAGAGGGTCGAGGAGGTTGCTCCGGACGAGCATCGCGGCGGCGTCGATGTCGTAGCCAGCGGGCGTGGTGACGACGAGCTGGTCCAGGTCGGTACGGAATACGGGGTCACCGACATGGGCGTCGAACGTCGCGAGGGCGGTTGCCCGCGTGTAGCCGTCCGGGCGGTAGGGCGCGAAGCAGCGGAGCACCTCCTCCGGGTCCAGTGCGAGCTCGGTCAGCGCGAGCCACAGGTCGAAGAGGTCCCGGCCCTTCTTCCGCTGGTGCATCGCGCGCAGCTTCGTCGCGACGAGCTCCTCGGTGGCGAAGGTCAGCACGTCCGCCTCGCCGGCCCACCACCGCGAGTCGACGCGTAACGGCAGGTGGACGTGGGGTCGCGCCGGCGAGCGTTCGTACGTGTTCATCTCGATCTTCAGCCGCAGCCGCGCGCCCGATTGCGCGACGGTACGGAACTGGACCTTCGGGTACGGTCCGACATCGACCGCTCCGACGGTCAGGCCGATCTGCGCCGCGACGTCGCGCAGCGCGTCGAGGACTCCGCTGATGGGCCCGCCCGTCGCGCGGACGTAGTCGAGGTCTTCGCTGTACCGCCACGGCTCCGGCAGGTGGAGCTTGTGCAGGCAGGTCCCGCCGCGGAAGACCAGCTCGTTGCCGAGGTACGGATGACGGGCGACCTCGACGACGACGCGTTCGAGCAGGAGGTCCTGCTCGACCTGGTCGCGCGACGCCCACGGTCGTCGCAGGCCCCATGCCGTGACGTGAGCGTCAGGAATCACACGTCCGCCTCGACGGTGTCGTTGACCTGCACCAGCCAGGTGAGGTTGATGGGACCCCGGCGTGGCAGGCGAGGTTCGAGCCGCGCGGGGGTCGTGCCATCTCGCCGGGCGACGCGGACGAGAGCCGTCAGATCGGTGGCACCGGTCGCGTGGGACAACAACCACCCGAGCCGGCGCGCGGTCGAGACGGGGAAGCACATGGCGACCTCCGCCAGCCGGTCCGGCGCCAGCAGCTCCTCCGTCACGAGTTCGGCCAGGACGGTCGCGACGTTGGAAAGCCCGCCCGCGTCGCGGGGACGGTCGGCGAGATCGCACGCGAGCAGTTCGGGCGTCGCCACGCGATACGTCCCGGTGGGCACGTCGCGCGTCTCCACCGGCAGCGTGTCGACGCCCGTGCGGGTGTAGAAGCGCAGCCGCGCGCGGCCGACCGCCCGGTCACGGACCTGGCGGTCGACCATCACCTGGAACACCTGCGGCCGCTGGTGCGCGACGCCGTGGATCTCGGCGGCGCTGAGCAGGCAGACGTAGTACGTACGCGCGAGGTGCGCCATGAGCTCGTCGATGAACTCCGCTGGCGCCGGACCGCCCCAGGCGCGGTCCTCCGGCCGGACCGCAACGTAGAGACCACGACCGGGCGAGACGAGGTCGCCGGCCGCCAGCGGTCGGCGGACCAGGTCGTAGACCTGTCCCGTCGTGATTCCCGCGAGTTCCGCGATCTCCGCCGCCGTCGCGATCGGCCGGCCCACGGAGATCAGGAAGTCGGCGAGGCGGCCGGCCCGTGGCTGGACGCCGGGCTGCTGGTCGCGGGACGAACTCGGAGGCGCCGTCACGCTGTCAAGATTATGCGCCAAACCGTCAGAACGTCGGGATGGCGCATAACTCCCCCGGACCTGGGCGGATCGCTGCCCCGAGGGCAGGCGGGTCGCTGCCCCGCCGGGAGGCGGCCCAACACTAGACACTCCACACTCTCAGAGACACCTCTACGACACACTCCGTGCGGGCCGCCCCGCGTCGGGGGAGGTGCGCGAAAGCCCCTCTGCGCCAAGGGTTTCGCCGGGTAACGTGCCTAGCGGCATCGAACGCCGGCCTTCGTATCGCCGTCGGGACGTGCCCCCCGGCCAGCCGGGCGACGGCGCCTCGCATCGTGCGCGAGAGCCAACGCCCGGCTGCCGGCCCGACGGGCGAAGCCCGCGCCCCGACTATGCCACCCGTCACACCGATCGGAGACCGCGTTGACCAGCCGACGTCCTGCCGCAGCCGGGCTGGCGTACTCGCCGTACGTCACGGGCAAGCACACGTTCCGCGTTCGTGAACGGCATGTCGCCGAGCACGTGGCGCCTCTGATCTCCTCGAACGCGGCCGGTGCAGCCAAGCTCGATCTCGTCCTGCGCGGCATCGCGCTACTGCCCGCGCACGCCGGGAACAAGCGGCCACCCGGGCTCGTGCTGCCGCGGATAACCTACGAGCGCCTGCACGACCTGTGCCGGCCCGCGTCCGCGTACCTCACGACCGTCCCGGAGGACGAGTTCCCCGACACCGCGACGCTGGAGGCGAAGCGCACCTGGGTCGGGGAGCAGCTGCTTCGCCTGGAGGAGCTGAACCTCGTGCGGCGCGAGCCTCGCCCCGGCCGGCGGCCGTACATCTTCGTGCTGCGCGATGACGGGTCGGGGAATCTGTTCGACGACCCGGACGGCAAGCCCGGTAATTCGTACGTCACGCTGTCCGGCTCGATCGTCGCCAGGTACTTCCCGTTCTGGGGTGCACCGGAACTCGCCGCGTACATGGCGGCGATGGTCGCCGAGCGGTACGAGCGCGGGCGCGCCCCGGGCATGCCGCTTGGCGGCGGTACGTGGTACCAGCCGTTGCGGTGGTTCGCCGACGAGGCGGGCGAGCGGCCCGCGGGGCACGTCCGCATCCCGTTCAGCACGCGGACGCTGGAACGCGGATTCACCGCGTTGAGGAAGGACGGGCTGGTGGTCGTCACGCGGACTATGCGGCGTCCGGGTGGCGGCCGCTTCACCCAGGTGCGCAGCGTGTACACGAACCGGTTCGACACGGTCGACCTCGCGACCACCGCCGCGGCGGCGGCCGCTGCTACGCCGTCGCGCGCGTGAAGAGTACTTACGACCCCGTCGAGTCGGCGACGACTCGTTCCCGCCGAAGGGCTGACGTCCGATGGGTCGCACAGGCGCCGCGACATCGTGCCGGATGGAGGTCCGCTGGCGCGACCCACGGCGCCGCGGCCGCGACCTGTGTCGGCACCCAGAAGAAATGTCACACCCGGTCCGCATGATGGGCCGATGTCCCGGCACGCCACGTCCGGGACCACGACGACCTCGAAGAGGACACGTGCCTGAGCTCACAACGCAGTTCGACAAGGCGCTCGACAACATCGAGCCGACGAAGGAAGACAAGGACAACGCACCCGCCGCACACACCGAGGTGAGCGAGGCGCTGAGCGACGACGACGTCATCTCCGGCTGGGGATTCAAGCCAGTCCTGATCGGCAGTTACAAGCGGCACGTGAGCATCCGCCGCATCAAGGACGTCGACGTCCTGGGCCGGCTGTTCGACGTCGGGGACGACGTCGAACCGAAGACCCTGCTCAACGAGTTCGAGCGCGTCCTCAAGGAGGTGTTCCCGCCGGTGGACGGCACTGCACGCGTCCGCCGACAGGCGCGGAGCCTCCAGGTGAGCTTCCCCAACTTCGACGGGCTGTATGTCGACGCCGTGCCCGCGCGGCCGTGGACAAGCATGTCCGGGGTCGAGGCGTGGGAGCTGCCGAAGCGGGGCGAGGACGGGTGGCAGCCGACGAACCCCGAGGAGCTCACCCGGTTGTCGTCCGAGCTGAACGACGCCGACCACTTCGACGGGTTCTACGTCCCGACGATCAAGCTGCTCCGCCAGACCCGGCGGTCGCTGTTGGGTAAGCGCAAGCCGGGCGGGCTCACGGTGGAGATCGCGGCGCTGCACGCGTTCAAGGCGGGCCTGGTGCACGGTCCCACGCAGGCGGACTTCTACGTGACGGCGCTGCGCGAGACGGCGAACGTCCTGTCGACCGCGTTCGTCCTCGGCCTGGGGCTCGACGATCCGACGATCCCGGGCGAGAAGGTCGTCGTCCGAGGGGAGGACGCGGACAAGCGGGCGCTGGCGGAGAAGTTCGGCGAGGCCGCGGCGATCGCCGAAGAGGCGCTCGCGTCTTCG
Organism: Mycobacteriales bacterium; assembly: GCA_035714365.1. Taxonomy (GTDB): domain Bacteria; phylum Actinomycetota; class Actinomycetes; order BP-191; family BP-191; genus BP-191. Next base: position 21,466 of record DASTMB010000023.1, read on the forward strand.
GACCGCTGCGCGGCCGCCAAGAAGTTCCGCGACCTGCTCGGCAACGCCGTTGACGACCAGGGCGACACCGGGCGGGTGTTCCCGATGCCGTCAGACTGCAACGACGACGGCACCGCGAAGCGGTTCACGTCGGTCAGCGCCGGGGCGCCCCTCGTGCCGGGCGGGAACCGCCGGTTCGGATGACGAGCGGCGGCGCCGACGACGAGCGCGCGACGGTGCTCGAGTCGTTGCGGCTGAGCTGCCAGGTCGCGAAGGACGCACTCCACGACGCGCTGGCGCGGGTGTCGTTCCGTCAGGTCGCGCCCGACGTCTGGCGTGGCCTGGTCGAGGTCGCCGGTGATGCGACGCTCGGTGAGCGCGTGACGTTCGTCGAGGTCACCGTGCGCGAGGGGTTCCCGTTCGTCGCGCCCAAGGTCGTCCCGAACTCGCGGGAGTGGGCGGAAGCGGTGACGGGGCGGTCGCTACCGGCGTACTACGAGGCGACGCGGAGCTGGCATCGCGAGCCCGGCGGCGCGATGTGCTTGTTCGTCGAGGCCGACCACACCCGGTTGCCGTGGGCCGACGGCGACGCGCTGCTCGACCAGGTACGGGCATGGCTCGCCCAGGACGCGGCCGGATGGGCGGACCCGGACCCGGCGCTCGACCTGGAGCGGTACGTACCGATGTCGAACGACCGGGCGCTCGTTCTGTACACGGATCTCGAGCGGTTCGCCGGACAGGTCGTCCGCCTCCACCGTGAACGCAACGATGTTCTGCGCGTGGGCCGGGTCGCGGTGCCGCAGCGCGTCGGCCGCCGCGGTGGCTCGCCCGCATGGCCGCGTGACGTTGCCGCCGTTGTCGACGCGGGGACTCTCGAGGCGCCGGTGACGACCTGGCCCGAGCTGCTCGACGCCGTCGAGCAGGACGGCGAAGCGACCCTACGTCGTGAGTTCGACCGCGGACTTCGTCATGTCCTCCTCCTATACCGCAGAGCGGGGACGCGCGCGGTGCTGGCCCTCGAGCTCGTACGGTCGGGGGCAAATGCCGAGATTCGCTTCCTGCAGAGCGCGCCGGACGACGCGGCGACGCGCTTGATCCGCGCCCACCGCGGTGCGGATGTCCTCGCCACGAAGCGGGTCGCGGTGATCGGGTCGGGTGCCATCGGTTCGGTGCTCGCCGACCTGCTCGACCGCAGCGGGGTCGGCGATGTCACCCTTGTCGACAGCGACCGCGTCCTGCCCGGGAACACGAGGCGGCACCTCGCCGGCAACGGTGCCGTCGGGCTGCCAAAGCCGACGGCGGTGGCCGACGCGATTCGCGCGGCACGTCCACTCGGCGCTCGCATCCACCCGGAGGTCAAGCACCTGACGACCATCGAGGACGCCGTCGCCGTGCTCGCCGCGCACGAGCTCGTCATCGACGCGACCGCGGACTCGGCCGCGAGCGCGTTGCTGGCCGCCGCCGCGCGTGTGGGCGCCGGCGCGATGCTCTCCGTCGCGGTCCTCGCCGACGGCTACGCCGTGCGCGTGGACCGCGAGCCGCTCGCCGAGGGTGCTGTGCCTCTGCCGGCAACCCCGCTCCCGCCGTTGGAGCAGGGTGTCTACGAGGCCGGATGCGGCAGCCCGGTCAGCACGACACCGCCCGCCGCGGTGTGGGAGGCCGCCGCTGTGGCCGCGAGGCACGCGACACAGTTCCTGCTTGACCCGGCGTCGGCACTTCCCGGCGAGGTCCGCGTTCTCGAACCGTGGCGAGTGGTGACGGAATGAACGCGATTCCTGATGACCCGCAGGTGCTTGTCGCGCGCCGCGCGCTCGCCGACGCCGTCGAGGCGGCCCGCGCGGCGCTGCCGCGAGAGACAGGCGGCATCCTGCTCGGGTTCCACACTCCGGACGGTGTGGTCGTGACCCGTGTCCTTGTAGTGGAGGACCGGCGGAGCACCCGTTTCAGCTACGTCCGGCGGCGCCGGCGGGCACAGGCAGCACTCGCCGCAGCGCGGGAGAGCGCGCCGCCCGTCGTCGGGTACGTTGGAGAGTGGCACACGCATCCCGCCGACCAGCCGCCGAGCCGCACGGACTTCGTCTCGCTCGGGCAGACCGCTCAGTCGGCGTCCGCACCCGTCGCCCTGCTCGTCGTCGCGATACCCGGCGACCGCCCCGCAGAGACCTTTGCGGGGTTGGCCGCCCGCCGTGGCGTGTTCCCCATCGCCGCGATCGACCCGGTCACCGCCGCCGCCGCAACGCTCACGATCCTCGATGACGACCCCGAGATCCTCGAACGGGACGCACAGGACGTCTTGACGCCGACGACGAAGGAGCAGCCATGACGACCGGCGACAGTGAACGCCCGGTGTTCGACCTGCGTACCGCGTTCCGGCACAAGTCTGAGGTGCTCGCGTCGGCGATGCGTACCGCCGGCGGCGTGACCGGTCATGGTCCGACGATCGGTGACGGCAGTGAGGACGGCTGGCGGGCGATGCTCGCGACGTTCCTGCCGAAGCGGTACGCCGTGAGTAAGGCGTTCGTCGTGGACAGCGCGGGGCGCGAGAGCGAGCAGATCGACGTCGTCGTCCACGACCAGCACTTCACACCGTTGCTCTGGGAAATGGGGGGCGCGAAGTTCGTCCCGGCCGAGAGCGTCTATGCCGTGTTCGAGGTGAAGCAGGAGCTGACTCTTGACGACGTCCGCGCGGCAGGCCAAAAGGTCGCCAGCGTGCGCGGGCTGCATCGCACGACGCAGCGCATCGTGCATGCAGGGGGGGTCGTCAACCAACCGAAGCCGCCGCCACGAATCCTCGGTGGCCTGCTCGCGCGCCGCAGCTCGTGGAGCCCCCCGCTCGGCGCCTCGTTACGGGCTGCGCTCGACGGGCTCGACGAGCATCACCGGCTCGACTTGGGCTGCGGCATCGAGCATGGAGCCTTCGAGCTCCCGGAGGACGTACAGGCACAGCCGGACCTGATCACCGCGGACGCCGACGTGGGGTTGGCCTTCTTCGCAATGCGGCTGCTCGCGCGCCTCCAGGCGATGGGAAGCGTGCCCGCCCTCAACCTTGACGCCTACACCGCAGTCCTCGTCTCAGACGACTGACGCCTGGATTGTGGCCTGTAGGGCGCGAGGGAGCTGAACCCTAAGTTGGCACGTTTGAGGTGCTGCTCTTACTTGAACATGCTGCCCGCGGTCACGTTATCCAGCCGCCGTCGAGCGGGTGTGACTATCGCGTGCTCGGCGCTGCGGTGGCGAGGCGCCGGTGCGCGAGTTCGTCTACCTCTGACTGTCCCTTGTCCGCACCGGACGACTGAGGGCCGTGACGAACGCGTGTCCGAGCGGCTCAGTATTCACCGGCTGAGCTGCGAGCCAATCGTTGATATGACGGATGGCCCACGCCAGGCTTTCTTCGCTGACCCGTATCGGAATTTCGACCTCTGGCATACGCATCACAATCTTCACCGTGACTGACGATGCCTACCGTACTTCGGGCGGTCCCGCCGGCGTGCCGCCCATCTCACCAGGCAGCGTCCCGTCGGATACTGCGGGAGCGTGACACGACGGCAGCAGCGACCCTCGGCAATGTCTTGGTTACCGCCTCTGCGGCTCGGCGCGAACGTGGCGAGCGCCCCGGGCCGCGCATCCTGCGGGGCCGCCCCTCCAGCGTCAAGGACGCTTCGCGCCGCTTCGCGGCGGCCTTCGGCCGTCCTTGACCCCGGAGCCTCTGCGGCCCCTCCGGACAGGAAGAGCGGGCAGGGCGAGCCCTGCCCGCGGGGCGCGCGGCCCGCAACGCTCTCGGCTGGTCGGTGGGTGCACATGGGACGTCGTGAGGGCGAGGCCGAGACGTGGCTCCCTGCTCGAGCGACCGCGCCTCACACTCGATGTCTCAAGCCACGCCGCGCCGTCCTGGATGGGGCAGTGGCGGCGAACGGCGCCTTGGCTGCGGCGAAGCATGATCGTCGCAGGGCCGAAGTCCAGACAACCGGCACGTCCGCCGAGCCTAAGATGGCATCATAGGACACCGAGGGAGGCGCAAACGCCAATGGCAGTACTCGACGCAGCGGAGGGAATGCGCTATCTCAATGCCGAAATTGGTAACGCCGATTCGCGTTCGGCCGCCATCCAGGTGGTCCTCCAGGCCTTGGTCGCGACAGGTTTTGAACGTGCACTGTACTTCGATATAGCAAAGGTTCCTGCGTCGAGTGCCCGGCTGTTAATCTTGTCCTGTGCCTTGCCAGACAGTCACGCTGGTGCGCTGGTCGGGCATGTTGAAGAGTGGACGGACTTTTCACGCGAGGATCCATCATTTAGCGGTTCTATCAAACCACATGACGCCGCGCAGCTCGGGACGGACGGTGAAGAATGGGTCCGACTCCATGGACTAATTGAACGCGTCTGGGTAGACATACCAATCGAACGGGGCACCGAGTCAGTCGGGCTTTTGCGTGCCCAATGGATGGGTCTCAGTTCAGACCTTGAACGCGAAGACCGCGAGGTGCTGCGCCTGATGGGCCACGTCCTCGCTGCGCGACTAGCTGCGCGCCCGATAGTATCTCCGGTCACGAGTTGGATCGCTCCCACAGGAGACCAATCACCGACAGACTTCGTTGGAATGGCGACGGCCCGTATAGGCGAAATCGTAGGGGCCGCGGTCGCAGCCGTGTTCGAATACGAGTGGCCGACTAATACCTTGGTGCGAATTGCGGAATACGCGGCTCCGGGAATCGTAATGCCAACGCCGGAGGAGGACGAGTCATACGAGGTTGGAGTTGGATTAACGGGCTCGGCATGGCTCGACTCTGAAGTCCACTACGTCGCCGACTTCCAACGATTGATTATTCACGCACCTGATCTCATCGATCTCCACTCCTTGGGTCGTCACGAGCAGGTCCTTGGACGTGTACGAACTGCAATGTTCGCGATCATCGGGAGAAGTGAGCCGCGTTTCCTCTTGCGATTTACAAATCGCGCGGATCAGCCGGAACTGCCATTCTTAGAACAGCGCGACATCCTGAGTGATTTGGCGGCGGACTTAAGCGCCGAACTCGACGCATTAGTTGCCAGGACGCGTCTTCACAGCTTGGAACAAGTGGCTGGCAAGGCCGTGTCCGACCCGGGCAAGCCCACCCGAGTCGTTGACGCGATTGCCCGCAAGCTCGGCGAGGAGAGGATAAACACTTTTGCGATAGCCTGTCATGTCGAGGGCGGTCAGAGATTCTCCTTACGGTACGCTGCAGGCAAGGCGTTCACTGCTTGGCGCCGCACGAAAATAGATACCTGGCAGGACGACGAACTGTATCGTCGCGTGCTCGAAGAAGCGGAGAGTAAGCAGGGTGCGCGCACACGCTTTACGGCTTTGGAGGCAAACACACTCGGTCCGACAGCCGATGCCTTACGGACCGCAGGCGCCGGCGGGGTGCTTAGTTTCAGCATCCAGACCGGGAACGTTCGCGGTGCCCTACTAATACCCCTGCCACGGAATATCACCGGACGTCGGCAGTCGGCTGTCGTAGATACGCTGAGAGGGAGAGTCCCAGATACGTTACTCCTATTGCAGGCATTTGCCGAGATTGCTGGAAACGCGATTAGTGCGAGAAGTTCGCACCTAACTGCAGAGGGCGCGCGTCGCGTACTCGGGTACATAGGCCATGAACTTGGAACACCTCTCACTCGGCTCGGCGATATAGGCGTAACCGCTGTTGCTACCGCCCAGCTCGCGCTCCGCGACTCACCAACGTTAGAGGCCCGACAGAAGTACTACCAGTTGGAGCGTCTATACGATGACATCGAGGATACAAGGCGTCACGTCGCTCAGTCGCTAGCATTGGCACCACTCGTTGCCCAGGAGAGTCGAGGCAGGCTTCAACTTCACTTCCGTTCGGCACGCCTATCAGAAACGCTGGGCCGCGCTCGGGAGCAGGCTCTACAAGAAGCCCGTACGCTACGTTGGAAACGTGAGCCTCGACACATCGAGGTGGTGCTGACGAAGTCCGCTCTTCGACTTCCTGAGGTCGTGGCGGACCATGATCTATTGACGCAAGTATTCGTCAATCTAATGCGGAATGGACTAAAGTACTCCCTTCCTGGTCAGGCCGGTGCAATCGACGTCATTGTTCAGGGACAACCACAGCCTGGCTTAGTAATAGTGCAGGTGGAGAATTATGGTTTCGGTATCAGGAGCGACCGCATGGAGGATATATTCGAGCCTTTCGTACGGGGGGAATTGGAAGACGAGGTTAAGGCGATCCGAGGTATGGGCCTAGGATTGTTCCTGTCACGCCGAATCATGGCCGCGCATAGCGGCGACGTATTTTGTCGGGCGAGCGTACCCGTCTTGCACGATCCGAAGAAACTCATGAACATGGAGGGCTTTGAGACGACCTTCGAGGTCAGGATCCCGCGCAGTCTGCGCGAAGGTACGCTAACCTATGATCTGGATCAGTCTTCAGTTACGGGGGAGCTGTGACGCTACCGGACGTTCAGGCGCCAAGAGCACTGTGGGTTGAGGACGAGCCCGATCTGGTGCGAGGCTCCGCACTCAAGATCGAGTTGGACACGGGCGTACGCGTCGTATTTGCACAGGATGTGGAGAGTGCCGCAATACTCCTCAAAGAGGAGATATTCTCGCTCTTGATTGTGGACTTGCGTCTTCCATTCAACGGACAGCTCCGACATGATGGAGGCCAAGTACTGCTCGATCAACTTAAAGGTGGCGCGCTCGGAAGCGCTAATCAACGCATTGAGTTCGTTGTGATGACATCGACTGGCGTGGAGGTCGACGATAGTAGCATCCGGTCGTATCAGGGATGCGAGGCGGTATACGTAAAGGCTGCAGGGTCCCGCGATCTCGTCGAGATGATCCGAAAGCACTTTCCGAATGCGCGGGTGCACCCTGAAGATGCGTGGCGGACACTGGTCAAGGTAGTTAGCGCTGATGGGCGAACAGCATCGGTAATAGTTCCGTCGTGGAATCCGGAGATGCGGATTGCTGTGTCTTTGAACGATCTTCCGCTCGCTGCTCGCGCCGCTATCGATCGCCGAGAATACCCGGTTCGCCTGCTTGCCTATGTTCATCTGGGTGCTCAGAATGCGCAGGACGTAGCGCCGTACGCATTCGAATCGATCGGCTCGGTTCCGACTGATGCCGACATGGAACTTGAGTTGTAATGCCGCATGTCACGATTCTTGATGTCGGCCATGGAAATAGTGCGGTCATAGGTGATGGCGATCGGACCGTCGTAGTTGACTGTGGTCGTGGTCGCGGAGTCGCAAAGCATCTATCGTCCAACGATCGAATGGAAATAGATGCTCTTATGGTATCGCATGCCGACGCGGATCACATAGACGGCGCGCTGACGCTGTTGATTGACGACCGATTCAACGTCCGCCATGTCTACATCAACCCCGACCCGGTGCGGGCGACAGAGGTGTGGGACGACTTCAAGGTTGCCGTTCGCGAAGCGAGGCGTCGTGGAACCGTCGTCCACAGCGCGCTGACGAGCGTCGATCCCGGCACGGTCGACTTGCCGGCCGTCCGTGTTGAAGTTCTAGCGCCGTTGCCCGAGGCTGCAATCAGTGGGCCGGGCAGCGCGCTCGGGGATCTCCGGCTTAGTGCAAATACGAATTCTGCGGTGATTCGGCTGGTCGCATCTGGTCGCGGATGGGTGCTTCTTCCGGGAGACCTAGACTTCGTTGGCCTGCGATTGCTAATTGCGGAGGGCGTAGAAGTCGAGGCTAGTAATCTTGTGTTTCCCCATCACGGGGGACGCCCAGAACAGGATGACCCTGTCGAGTTTGCAGAGGTGCTATGTCAGCAGGTGCGTCCAGAGCGTGTGGTGTTTTCTATTGGTCGACGGGGCCGGTATCGGAATCCCCGCCCTGACATCGTCGCAGCTGTTCGGCGTACGGTGCCGGACGTCCATATTGGATGCACGCAGCTGTCTTCCCATTGTCATCCTGCGGATGAAGACCTCTTCACTTGTGCCGGTTCGATTGTTATTGATCTCGAGTCGGGTGAATGGATACAGCCTACGTACTCTGAGCATGCGCGATTCATTGACCTCAACGTATCAGCCCCGCTATGCGTTAGCGGTGATGAGGAAGCGCGAGACGTCACAGACTTGTAGCTGGAAAAGTCGTGGCGCGATGGTAATGTCCTTCTTCAAAACGAGAAGCAGCGCTGTACGGATCCGGGTCGCTTGTTAGGTGAACGGTCCCTTCGGGCGGTTGTGTGGCCTCCGCGCTGACGCCAGGTTTATCAGTCTCCCAGCCGCGCCGACGGTCGTGCTGAGTGAACTCCGTTGCGGCGAGCCCCGACCGCGCCGCCCGCGGCGCTCTCGGCCAGTCGGCGGGCGCACGCGCGCACGTCGTGATGATGAGCCGAGGCGTGTGTGAGGGCGTTAGCGTGGCGCCTGACCCGACTAGGGACAACGGGGAGTCGGCGTGAACAGTCCAGTCCGGCAGGCGGTCGTCATCGTGCACGGCATGGGCGAGCAACGCCCGCAGCAGACGTTGCACGGCTTCATCAGCGCGGCGTTGGCGCCGCGCGCCGACGGCACGACCGTCTACTACTCGGAGCCGGACCGGGTTGGCGGGTCGTTCGAGTCGCGTGTCTACCGCGCGCGCCGCGACCCGGCGACGGGTGAGCCTGAGGTGCACGCCCAGACCGACTTCTACGAGTACCACTGGGCGCATCTCATGCAGGGCAACCGGCTCGGCGACCTCGGCCCGCTGTTCCGACGCTTGCTGTTGCGTCCGCCATGGCGGGTGCCAGCCGGGCTACGTCTCGCGTGGGCCGTCTTCTGGGTGGGCGGTCTCTACCTGCTCTGGGCCTTCGCCCGCGGTCCGCTCCATGGCGTGCGGCTCGGCGACAACGGCGTGGCCACCGTCGTCCAGGTCCTGCTCGGCACCGGCGTCACGTCGACCGCGGTCGTCTACCTGCTGACGAAGGTCCTGCCCTGGCCGTTGACCGTCAGCTTCGTCGACGTCGTGCGTTACCTCGACACGTCGCCGCGGTCGTACGCGGTCCGCCGCGAGATCCGCAAGGGCATGATCGACCTGCTCCGCTCGCTGCACGAAGTCGGCCGCACCGACGGCAAGGAGTGGCGGCGCTACGACCGCATCGTCGTCGTCGCCCACAGCCTCGGCGCCTACGTCGCGTACGACGGCATCACCTACCTGTGGTCGCAGTTCAGCGACCTGCTCGGCGCCAGCTCCGCGGTGCCCGACGGGGTCGGCCGCGCTCGCCGACCTCGAACGCCTCGCGTCCGACCTGCCTGCGCGGCCGACCGCGGCGCAGGTCGAAGCGTTCCGAGTGGCGCAGCGGGCGCTCTGGATGAACCTGCGCGAGCGGGAGAGCGACGGCATGAGGTGGCTGGTCAGCGACTTCGTCAGCGTCGGCACGCCGATGTACTGCGCCGACGTGCTCTACACGAAGACCCGCGCGGAGTGGGACGCGCGGGTCGCGCGGCGCGAGCTGCCGACCTGCCCGCCGGAGGCGGATCTCGCCGAGTGGCACAAGGGCACCACGCGGCTGTGGTTCACCTATCCGAGCGGCGACCGGCGCGTGATCTATCACGCGGCGCCGTTCGCGCCGGTGCGCTGGACGAACCTGTGGTTCCCGTCGCGCCTGGGCGTGTTCGGCGACTGGTTCGGCGGGCCGCTCGCGCCCTTGTTCGGCCCCGGCGTGCGCGACATCCCTGTGACCGCTCGCGGCATGCGGTGGTTCCCCGCGCTGGCACACACGAAGTACTTCTCGTACGCCCACGACGTGCGTCCGAACTCGCCGACGACCCGTCTACGTGCGGCGCTCGACCTCGGGTCGACGGCGTGGCTCCGCGCGCCCGCCGCTTCACCGGCTGCGCACGAACGGTCCGCCGATGCGCCGATGCGGCCGCGCCGCCAGCGGCGTCCACGAAAGCAGGTGTCTGAGTAGCGGGTAGGTCCTCATTACGTCGTCGTACGCTTCCCTCTAGACGAGGGGGACGTATGACGGACCTGCACTGCTTCAGAATCCGTGATGGTGTCGGCGATCTCTCGCTGGAGGACCTATCCGGCGTTCTCGACGTCAGAGACCTCGACGTCGACGTCTACGGCCCGCATGCCGGCGACGGTTTCATCGCGACGTTGGCATTTGCTCAATCGGTAACGTCGGCGCCGCCGTGGATCGGGTTCCTGCGTGAGGCGTTCGACCAGGTCGAAGCGCCGCCTTCCCCTTCAGTCAGCGCCGCGCTCTTCGTTGCCGTCACCACCGGCAAGCACCGACCGATGTTCGTCTTCACGTTCGGGTTCAGCGGCCGGTTCCTCGTTCAGGACGACGCGTTCGAGCGCGGGTTCGGGCTGCGCACAGCGCTGAACCTCGTCTACCCGCGGCGCGCCGGCCTCGCGGACCCCGGACGGTTGAAGGCGGTTGGTTCGAAGCGGCGGGCCGAGGGCACGGTCCGCGCCGAGCGCCAGGCGAGCAGAGGCAGCACGTTCGAGTCGTTCGATGTCGACCGGGTGCGCGAGATTGTCGGTTCGGCGTTCGGGATTCCCCACGACCAGAACGTTTGGGGACGCCGAATCGGCGGCGGCGACGCGCTGCACCTCGCGGTGCCGAACGTCACATTCGACGACCTGGGCAGGCTCTGCCGCGACCTGGAGATCGAGCGGCGGCGTGACGACTACCAGGAGCGCTTCGGGTGGATCGACAACGTGCGGCCGGTAGGTGACCCGGCCCTCTTCGCCACGTTGGCGAACGAGGTCGTCGCGCGTCTGAAGGCACGCGACATCGAGTCGTTCGACCTTGCGCCCCCGGAGATCCTCGACTGGAGCGAGGTGAGCGGGTTCAGGTACCACTTCGACACGACACCGCGGAAGAGCAAGCCGGACGTCCGGCACGACCTCAACCTGCTCTCCTACCTGAACGGTCTACAGCACCACCGCCCCACGCAGCACGCGGACCTCGACGTCGACTACCTGCGACGCGCGCGAATCAATGCTGTCGACGGCGACGGCCGGCTGAAGCGCCAGTGGCCGGTCTGGCGGTGCCTGACGGGCGAGCTCCGCGTCGGCGACGACGTCTACATCCTCGACGAGGGCGCCTTCTTCCTCGTTGATGCTGCCTTCGACGTGGACCTGAACACGTTCATCGACGGCATCCCCGAGTCAGGGGTGACCCTTCCGGATGGCAAGCGAGGTGAGAAGGAGGAGATCTACAACGAGCGCGCGGCTGCCGCTGCCGGATGCGTACTGCTCGACCAGGACCTCGTTCGCCTGACCGGACACTCCGGCATCGAGGTCTGCGATCTGATCTCCCCCGACCGCCAGTTGATTCACGTCAAGCGAGGTGCCCGGTCGCGCGAGCTCAGCCACCTCTTCGCGCAGGGCACCGTGTCCGCCGAGCTGCTCCAGATGCGTCCCGACTTCCGCACCGCTGCCGCTACGAAGATCGCCGCCAAGGATGCCGCCGGCGCGTGCTCGTTCCTGTCGGCGGCAGACATCACGACGAGCGAGTTCGAGGTCGTGTTCGCGATCATCGACGCGTGGAACAAGCCGCTCCTCTCCCAGCGCCTTCCGTTCTTCAGCAAGTTGAACCTTCGGCACGGCACGGAGTTCCTCCGGGCCCGGGGTTTCCGCGTCACGCACAAGCGCATTGCGACTGCGTGAGCCGCCAAGACGCGTGCATCGGCCGGCTGCCTCCGCAGCTTCGAGCGTAGGTCCTCGGTCGAGTCCCGGTGTCGGCTCTCGGCTCGGCCGCCTTTGGTGGCTGTGTCGGCCGCTGCCGACCGTGGGTACGTTCTCCGCATGACGTGGAGCGCATATCTCCGAGGTGACGCGGACGACTTGCACGCGCTTGGCGATCAGTTCGGGAGCGGAGACGTCGTTGTCGAACAGCACGGCGATGAGTGGGCACTGACGTCGCCCCGCTGGACCCGGGACGTTGACCTCGCGGTCATACGGAACGAGGCTGGGCTGTTGGTGCGGCGGCTTGACGGGGTCGGGCGGATGCTCGATCCCGACTTCGGCGGCGTCGAGCTCGTCGGGCGCTACACGGACGGCACGGGGACGCACCTGGTGATCACTGTCGATGGGATCGCTTCCCGGGCCCGGGTGGGCACGGCCACGATCGTCGTCACGGACGCCGACGGCAACGTCGTCCCGCCGCCCACTCCTCCGCCGCCGGTCGCGCCGACCTACGTCCGCCTGGCGGAACGCAACGCGGATGTCGACGAGGTGCTCGGAGTGTTTGCGCAATCACCGTCGCTCGGGTGGGTTGAGCTCTACAAGGTCTTCGAGATCGTTCGCGCCGATGTCGGCGGCGACAACCGGCTCTCCGGTAGCGGGCTCGCGCTCCCGGTCGAGATCAGCGCGTTCAGGGCATCGGCGTGTCTGCCTTCCGTGAGTGGTTCCGCTGCTCGGCACGCGCGAGCCAGCGGCGGCGTGCCGAAGCGCACGATGACGATCGACGAAGGCAGGCGGTTCGTTCGTCGCCTTGTCGCCGCGTGGCTCGAGCGTCTGTCGTCGTAGACGGCATCGCGCTGTCGCACGACGTCCACTCAGTCGTGTGTGCGATGAACTACGGTGAACAGGGGCCATGCACAGCCTCAGCGAGCCGCGTTCCGCTGCTGGCAGAGTGCTGGCAAACTAGACCTGCAACGCCGCTACGCGACGACATGGAGAAGGACCGGGCAGTGCACCTGACGTGCTCAGCAGGCATCCGGCGACACCAGCCGGCACCGCCAGGAGCGCGCTTGTAATCGGCAGGTTCCCGGTTCGAGTCCGGGCGTCGGCTCTCGTTCCCGCAGGTCAGCGGCTTGCTCGCCGCCGGCCGGGCGGCCCCCGAGGCCCGATGTCTAACGGATGTCTAACGAACCGTTAGACGTCAGCCGTCCTCGGGCGTCCTGAGCCGTCACGCGGCGGCACGGAGCCGCACGGAGCGGCACCCGGACTCCGACCAGCCCCGTCCCACGTGCGCGCGGCACCACCCGGAAGTGGCCCCACCGACACCTACTGTCGGAGTTCCGCCCCTCGGGGCGGACGGGGACCGGGAGGTCCGCAGATGCGAGGCACCATCGTTCGACGCGGCCAGAAGTTCTACGCCGTGCTCGACCTGCCGCCCGGCGAGAACGGCAAGCGCCGCCAGAAGTGGCTGTCCGGCTTCGACACCCGCCGCGAGGCCGAGGCCGCGCTGGCCGAGACGCTGACCGAGGTCCACTCCGGCCGGTACGTCGCGCCGACCGCCATGACCGTCCGGCAGTTCCTCTGCGACGAGTGGCTGCCCGCGAGCGCCGCCCGCGTCCGCAAGACCACGCTGCGGTCCTACCGGCAACTCATCGACCTGCACGCCGTCCCGGCACTCGGCACCCTGCCGCTCGGCGACGTCACGCCGGTCATGCTCACCAAGCTCTACGGCCGCCTGCTGTCGTCGGGCCGGTCAACGGGAAGGGCGGCCTGTCCGCGCGCACCGTCCGCTTCCTGCACACCGTCCTGCGCCGCGCTTTCGCCGACGCCGTCCGGTGGCGCTACCTCTCGGCGAACCCGGCCGACGGCGCGACGCCGCCGTCCGCCGCTGCGGCACGCGCCCCGGAGATGCGAACGTGGACGCTCGCGCAGTTGCAGGCGTTCCTCCGCTTCACCGCGGACGACGACTACCACGTTGGGTACGTCCTGGCCGCGTGCTGCGGTCTTCGCCGCGGCGAGGTCTGCGGGCTGCGCTGGTCCGACATCGACCTCGACGGCGGCGACGCCTTCGGCCCGCACCTGCGCGTGCGCCAGCAGCTCGTCGACGTCGACTACGCGATCAGCTTCTCGGAGCCCAAGACCGCGAAGAGCCGCCGCGTCGTCGCGCTCGACGAGACGGTCGTCGCCGTCCTGCGGCGTCACCGGACCAGGCAGCGCAAGGACCGGTTCGCGCTCGGCGCGGCTTACGACGACCGCGACCTGGTCCTCGCCCGCGCCGACGGCTCACCGGTCCAGCCGAGCAACTTCGTCCAGGTGTTCGCCCGCCGGGTCGGCGAGGCCGATGTGCCGGCGATCCGGTTCCACGACCTCCGTCACACGCACGCGACGTTGTCCCTCCAGGCAGGCATCCACCCGAAGATAGTCAGCGAGCGCCTCGGCCACTCCAGCGCCGCGTTCACGCTGGACACCTACAGCCACGCCCTCCCGTCGCTCCAGGCTGAAGCCGCCGCGACGTTCGGCGCGTTGGTGTACGGGCAATTGCATTGAGAGCTGATTGGTCTCAGCCTCGGGTCAGGTACTTCCGCGCGCGCGATCCCAGGTGTAGGTGGACGCCGTTGTCGATGAGCACCTTCTCGATCTTCGCGGAAAGTTCGGCCATCCCGTTGAAGGGGATAGGTGCTGTGGGTGCGATGCCATGCGAGGCGTTCCGTTCGATGCGCACGACGCCCGCATCCCACGCATGCTTGGGGACTATCTTGGCCTTGCCTTCTGCGATCGAGTCGGTCCAGAACCGGACCTTGATCTCGATCATCCGAGTTCCCCAGGCGGCTTCCTTGGCTTCGAGTGCCTCTGGCATGGTCTCCCCGTTCGTTGAAAGCGTAGGCCGCCAACGTATGCCGGGTGCACGATCGCCGTCTAACGCGCGCGATGGTGCCGCATGAGGACGAACGACTCGGCCGTGCGCCTTTCCCTCAGTGTCGTGACCAGAGCTCTGTTCGCGCAGGCGCTCAATCGTCGGTACGGCACCTGGCGACCCCACTGCTCAAGGAGGGCCCGCTGCATGGCGCATTCGTTTCGCATGAGTGCGTGAACCGCCCTGGGTTCTGTCGAGGCTCGGGTTCATTGGTCCCGGCGCCGGTCCGGCGTCGGGTGTGCGTAGTAGAGGGCTTCCTTCTCGGCGGGCGGGATGCCGCCGATCTCGATGTGCAGGCGGCGGTTCAACTAGATCGCAGTCGCCTGCGAGGCGAAGCGTGTGTGAAGTGGAGGTGGCAGAGAGCGAGTGGCACCCTGCCGCTTACGTGAGACTTTTGTGACGATTTGGAGGGTATTGCAACCCCTAGGTACGAGTTCTAACCTACCTCCACTTCGGCGGCTTGACGCGTTCGCCGGAGCGGCCTGGCAAACAAGGTCAGGGCACGACTTAAGGGGGACATGATGCGTCGCTATCGCCGTCTGCCCAATTCGTTGCGACCTCGCGGAGTCCTCGCGATTGCGGGCCTCGTCGCGGCCGGTCTCGGGGTGCTCCCGCCGATCGCGCACGCGGGCACCGGGACCGCACCGGACGGGATCGGGGAGCGCAAGGGCTACAAGTTCGAGGGACAGAAGCTCAATGACCGGTTGGAGCTGAAGGTCAACGTCGCGACCGGCAACCTGCTGGTCAAGGCGACCGACCTCACGATCGCGGGTACCGGCCTGTCCGCGGAAGTCGACCGGTTCTACAACAGCCTCTCGACGTGGAACGAGGCCATGGGCCCGGGGTGGATCCTCGGGGTCGGCCACGACGTCCGCCTGGTGGTGACGTCAACCGATGTCACCTTCCACGCGCCGAGCGGCTACCAGGCGAGGTTCAACGTCAACGCCGACGGCACGTACACCGCGCCGGCCGACCCCGGCATCGATGCGACGCTGACGAAGAAGGCCGACGGCACGTACGAGCTGAAGTGGCACTCCAAGGAGAAGTACCTCTTCGACTCGACGGGTCTGTGGACCAAGCACGTCGACAAGAACGACAACGCCCTCACGTTGTCGTACAACGCGTCGCGGCAGGTCTCGCAGCTCACCGACACCCGCGGCCGGACGATCACGTTCACGTACGCGAACGGCAGGCTCACCGCCGTCTCCGACAACTCGGGCGGCCGGACGTACAGCTACTCGTACGACACCGTCGGTCGGCTGGCGACGTCGGCGATCACGACGTACTCCCTCGCCACCGACAACGTGAACCTCGGCAAGCAGACGCTCTACGCGTACGACACGTCGAACCGGCTGACCCGGATCACCGACCCGCGCGGCAACGCCACGACGTTCACCTACGACGGCACAACCCGCAAGGTCCGCACCATCACGCGTGTGCTCGACCCGACGACCGGGACCGGGGCCACGACGACGTTCACGTACCTGACGACGCGCGACAAGTGCGCCAATGAGACGAACGCCGTCAAGGAGACGAAGGTCGACGGTCCGCGCACCGACGTCGTGGACGTCACGAGCCACTGCCTCGACAGCCACGACCGCTCCGTCTCGGTGTTCGACGCGAAGGGCAATAAGCGCAGCACCAAGTACGCGTCGAACTCCAACGTCGCGCAGCTCAACGAGTCCGGGGTCGAGTCGGGCCCCGCGACCGGCTACGAGTGGACGTCGGGCAACCAACTCGCTTCGGTCTCGCTGCCGACGGGCGGCCAGTCGTACTACGACTACGGCGACGCGGCGAACACGCACCTGCCCACCTCGGTGCGCGACTTCTCCGCAGGCTCCAGGACGGCGCCGTCGACGTGGGACTACGACTACGACGACGACGGCAACATGATCGAGGCGAAGAACGCGACGACCGGCATCACGTACCGGTACTGCTACAACGGCAACGGCACGGTCGACCGCGTCGCGCCGCCGTCGCTCGACGGGCTTCCGCTCGATGACAACACGACGGCGTCGGCGTGCGCGGGCTTCGCGCAAGGCAACGACACGCTCTTCACTTACAACACCAAGGGCGAGCTCGTCTTCGTCAACCCGCCAGGTCCGCGGGCCGGTGTCTCGTTGTCGTACGACCCGCTGAGCCGCCTGGCGTCGCGGCGTGACGCGCGCGGTGTCACCGCGTCCTACTCGTATGACGCGCTCGACCGCATCACCCGCATCGCGTACGACGCGCCGGTGGGAACTTCGATCCCGATGACGGCGCTCGTTCCCCCGGACGACGACGACGCGAGGACGGTTTGGATTACGTACTCGTACGACGAGAACGGCAACATGACAGCGCGGCTCGACAGCAATGGGAACTCGACGTTCCAGTACGACGCGCTGAACCGGATGACGAAGGAGTCGCCCGAGGCGCCGTCGGCTGTGACGACCTACACCTACGACCTCGCCGGCAACCCGCTCACGGTTTCCTCGTCCGACGAGCCGGCGGCGGTGCGGTACGCGTACGACAGCACCAACCTGGTCACGTCGATCGTCGATCAGGAAAACCGCACGACGACGTTCTCGTACAACAAAAAGGGCGCGCGACGGAAGACCGCGTACCCGAACGGTGTCGCGATGGAGTGGCGGTACGACGACGCCGGCCGCGTGACGTGCGCCTACTCGTACAAGGGGACGGCACCGGCGACCGACCCGAACGCCGAGGAGTCCTGTCCGGCTGCGTCCACGTCGCTGCTGACGTTCTACAAGTACGAGTATGGCGCGCTGCTCGGCGGTGTCATGACCGACACCAACCGCCGCGAGAAGACGACCGAGCGCGACTCCAGTGTGACGACGTACGGGTACGACGCCATCGGCCGCCTCATCCGTGTCACGAAGAAGTCGACGGCGGGCACGGTGCTGCGCGAGCACACGTACACCTACGACGCCGAGAGCAACCTCACGCGTGAGCAGGTGACCGGCAGCGCGGCGACGGCGGAAACCCGGACGCAGGCGTACGACGTGGACGGCGCGCTCTGCTGGACCGCGAGCGGCTCGCCGACGTCGGCATGCACGAGCGTGCCGGCCGGCGCCACGACGTACACGTACAGCCCCGACGGCAGCCTGACCACATCGAGCGCCGGCTTCGGTGCGACGTACAGCCTGCGCGGGCACACGGTCGAGGTCACACCGCCCGGCGGGGCCGCGATCCCGATGAAGTACACCGACGCGACGCAGGACCGGCGGATCCTCGTCGGCACCATCGCGATGGCGTACAACCAGCTGGGTCTGTCATCGCAATCGTCGACGAGCGGCGCGTCGAACGCGACGTGGTTCCCGCGGGATCCCAACGGGACGCTCGTCGGGATGCTCGCGGCGAACTCGACCACAGCCGACCTGTACTACCTGTTCGACGGGCTCGGCTCGGTCGTCGGCACGACGGACGGCGCGGGAACGCTCGTCAAGCGGTACGAATACGAGCCGTTCGGCGAGGAGATCGGCGCGTCGTCGACCGACACCAACCCGTGGCGGTACGCCGGCGGCTACTACGACAACGCGACGAAGATGCTGAAGTTCGGCACCCGGTACTACATGCCGAACCTCGGCCGCTGGACGCAGCGCGACCCCGTGACGGGACCGCTGACGAACCCGATCGCGCTCAACCCGTACGCGTACTCCGGCTGCGACCCGGTGAACTCGATCGACTCGTCGGGGCGGCTGCCGTGCGGCATCGCGCCGGCGTTCAACATCGCGTTCGGCGCGTACAAGGTCGCCAAGGGCATCGGTGCGCTCGTCACCGGCGCCGCGCAGCTGCCGTTCGGGATCACGACGCTGACCGGCGGCATGGCGATCGCCTACGGTGTGTACCAGCTCGGCACCGGAGCGGCGCGCCTGTACCGAGGCGCGTGGAAGCAGCGTGACATGTGGACGCGAACGGACTGCTCGGCGAGGGACCTCATCGCCGGCGTGATCCCCGGAGGGGACAGCACCATGGACTTCCTCGGCGGTCTCTTGTGACCGAGTGGCGTCCCGTTTTCGTCGGCCTGGCGCTGATAGCCCTGGTCGGCGGCGGGTTCCGCGCGCTGCTCCTGGTCTGGGCGCTCCGGACGGGCAACGCGCACCCGCCGGATCGGGCGCGGATCGCGGCGGTGGTCTTCGGGGTGATCGCGCTCGTCGGCGCGATCGCGTTGATACCGCTGCGGTCCAAGTCCTGACGCGCGGTGAGGCGGAGGTCCCGGTCGGATGCTTGGCCGGGCCCTCCGCCGCGCCGTGCTCAGCTCGTTTGGGCGACGACGAGTGGCGAAGGCACAAAGGCGCTTGGGAACGTCGGGCGTAGGGTCAAACGCTGCGTCCACAGCCCCCGCGAGCCGTGTTCCACTGCTGGCGGAGTGCTGGCAAACTAGACGTGTAACGCCGCTACGCGACGACACGACGGAGGGCTCGACACTGCACCTGACGTGCGCAGATGGCATCGAACGAGACCGGCTGGCACGTCAGAGGCCGCACTTGTAATCGGCAGGTTCCCGGTTCGAGTCCGGGCGTCGGCTCTCGTTCCCACAGGTCAGAGGCTTGTCAGCCTTCTGGCCGTGGGCCTCGGAAGCCCGACGTCTAACAGATGTCTAACGAACCGTAGACGTCAGCCCTCTTGAGGCGTCACCCGACGGCACGGAGCGGCACCGGACTTGGACCGAGCTCCGGCCCTCGTGCGTGCAGTACCTCCCGAGAGTGGCGCTACCGACACCATTCAGTCGTGTCGCTCGGCGTGACCCGCGTGAGGCGTTGATTCCTTCCTCGGCCGTTGAGTTCGAGGCAGGCAGCACCCTGGCGCCGGTCGACCGTGGGGTGGGAGGATCGTCGCGTGGAGCGAAGATCGGGGGACGCGACGCATGCCCGAGTGGGCGCCGAGGACCGGTCATCGCAGGTACGGCGGCGTCGGTGAGAAAGCTCGCGATTGGACCCGGGCGGCTGGTTGCCTTCGTGGACGACGCGGATGGCATGGTCGTGACGGGAGCAAAGCCAGGCACGTTGGTGCGGGTGCAGGCCACGACCACAGCCCAGGGCCAGACCGTCACGTGTTCGGGCGAGTTCGTGGCCGACCCCTGGGGAACGGTCGAGACCGCGCGCGACCCCAGCATCGGTGGCGACTACACAGGTGTCGACCCGTTCGGGCTCCTCTGGAGCGCCGACACCGACGGCAATCTCGACCGGTCGGACCTGCGCCCCGTCCGCGTGAGCGTCTCCGCCGAGTCCGGAGGCCGCTTGGCGGAGGCTTCCTTCTCTCGCTCATGGCACCCGGCCACCGGCGCTGTGCGCGACGTGCGCGAGCCGGGTGTCATCGGACGCCTTTTCACTCCCCCGGCACCTGCCCTAAGCCCGGGGGTCGTCATCCTTGCGGGGTCAGATGGCGGCCTCGGGAGCGTGGCCATGTCGGCGCTGCTCTCTCGGCACGGCATGGCCGCCCTCGCCCTCGCCCACTGGAATTATCCAGGCACGCCACCGGCGATGAAGGACATCGACGTGGAGATCGTAGGAGCTGCATGTGACTGGCTCCGGCGGCAGCCGGGCGTTCGTGACCAGCGCCCAAGCGTCGTAGGAATCTCGCGGGGCGGCGAACTGGCGCTGCTGGCGGGCTCGCTGGAGCCCTCCCGGGTCGGCTCCGTGGTCTCCTTGGTGGGCAGCGGTGTCGCGTGGGGCGCGTTCGGCCCGGGGAGCCGCGTGACCGACATCGCGTGGCGGTTCCGTGGGGAGCCATTGCCCGCAATGGACGAGGACGAGGACGACCCGGACGCCTGCCTGGAGGATCAGGGCATGGTTGCGCGGGCCGAGATTCCGGTCGAGAACTCAGAACGCGTACTCCTGGTCAGCGGTTCGCGCGACGGCATGTGGCCCAGCGCCCGTCTCAGCGCGATCGCGGCAAACCGGGCCACCCGCAACGGAGCGGAAAACCGGGTCACGCACGTCGAGCAGGCAGACGCTGGCCACGGATGCACAACACCGCCCGGGTTCGCGGTGCCCGCGGTCGTGCGGCACCCGATAGACGGCTCCATATGGGATCTCGGCGGCACACGCGAGGGAAACCACGCGGCGCGCATCGACACTTGGCACCGCCTGCTGCATTTCCTCGAAGCGCCGCTCCCATGAACGCGCGGCACGAGTATGGGCGGTGTGCCCGTAGTACGTCGTGAACCGTCGCTGAGTGGACCGACGCGGGCGAGTCGGCGCGGCAGATCGGCGAGCGTCTTGGCGTCGCGTCATCATCGTTGTCAGGTACCGGAACGTCTGCCGCGGCCGCGCGCTGATCGCCTGATCGAGGTTGGCGCATCGGCGCCGACGTCTAACACGCGTCTAACCAACGGCCCGTCACGAGGCCATACTGAACAGGTCGGCAGCCACTACTCGGAGGTAATTCACGCACGAACGGGCACCCTCGAGCACTCGTTGACCGCTTCAAGATCGACATGTAATCGGCAGGTTCCCGGTTCGAGTCCGGGCGTCGGCTCTCGTTCCGGCAGTCAGCGGTCGTCATTCACCTTCGTGTCCACACTCCACGCGACAGTTCTGGCATCGGACTCCCCGTAAAGAGCGTGTAACCATCTCGTACGCGCTCATACAAGCAGCGCGGGCCGCCTATCTTCCTGGTACGTCGTGATGTACGCGTCGAGATCTAGGCGCTCGTCTTCTCGACCCAATCATCGTCTCGCCGACCTCGGGAGGCTGTGCGACGCGGCTGTAGACGAGCAAAACTCGTGTTTGCTGGTGCTCTGACTAGTGCACGTTGTAGTTTGGCGTGTATGACGGAGGTCGCAATAGTGCTGGCGGTCGGAGGCATAGTGGGTTTGATCGTCGCCTTCCGGGCGGCGCCGATCCTCCTCGGCTGGCTGCGCACCCCCAGTATTCCCCTTGGGCAGCTGCGGGCGATCCGGCGGAGCGCCGATCCGGTATCTCCTGTCAAGGCTTACTACGAGTGGCGTGAGGGGCAGTGGACACAGCTGGCGAAGGGCGCTGCGGCGCTCGGCGTCACCCTGCTCGTCGCGGTGACCGGAGCCAGCCTGGACAGTGCGAAGACGGTCAGGGAAACCACCCATGCCAACGCCTCCGAAAAGACGACGTCGACGCACGTCTCGGTGACGGCGTCGTACGCGGTCGGGTTGGGGATCTTGGCAGCGTGGGCCGTGGCAATCGGTGCCTGGCGCGAGGCGAGGTATGTCGATGACGGCTTCCTCGCCGACGCAGCGCGGGTTTCACGCCTGCCAGGACCGAACCAGCCGTGAACGCAACGCCTGACATCGGGATTGTCGTCACGAGTATCGCCACCGCGGTTAGCGCCGGCGCCGGCGCCGCCGCTGTCGCATACGTTGTGCGCGGCGCTGCGCGGCGGCGAGCGATCGAACGCGACGCCACGGCCGCCGTGGCCGCGATCCATGAGGTGCAGCGCGCCGCAGAGGAGTTCGCTCGGACCGATCTCGCGCAGCGAGGATCTCGCGCTGTGGGGGAGGCTGAATTGTTGGTGCCGCCACGGGCCCCCCTGCGCGTGCTCTATGAGACGGCGGCAGGCATGTGGACCGGACCCGACAACGAAGGCACTGATGCGCATGAGCGAGCACGTGCTGCGGTCGCACAGCTGGAGGACGCACGCAGGGTGCTCGATGACTTGCCCGCGAACGCGGTCGCCGTTGCGATCGAGCGCTCCGAGCGCGGTGCGCCCTCATTCGACGAGGTGTGTGCTGTCCTCGACGCGCACGAGGCGCATGTTCGCGAATTCGGGCGGGCTACGCACCCTTCGCTGTGAGCGGGAATCGTCAGAGCGGCATGGCAACAGCCTCTGGCGAGATGTATTCCGCTGCTGGCGGAGTGCTGGCAAACTGGACGTGTAACCCCGCCACGCGACGACACGACGGAGGGCTCGACACTGCCCCTGACGTGCTCAGACGGCATCGAACGAGACCGGCTGACATGTCAGAGTCCGCACTTGTAATCGGCAGGTTCCCGGTTCGAGTCCGGGCGTCGGCTCTCGTTGCCGCAGGTCAGGGTCTGGTCAACAGCCGGGCAAAGCCCGCGCATTCCGGCGAGGAAATGTCCAGGACCTCGAGACTCGCCACCGTCGCGGCCGCTGGCCCAGCGACCGCCTCCCGCACGAGGAGCCATCCGCCGGCGAAGTATTCTGCGTGGCTCTTCGCGCCAGGCACCCGTGGGGACGGGGAGGCGCGTGGAGCCAGAGAGGACTGACATGGCCGTCGTGGACGAGGTCATCCGTGCTGTCGACTGGTCGCGATACGAGGTCCTGAACGGTTCGGCAGCACGTCTCGGCTCCCGGTTGGTCGAGTTCGTCAGCGACGGACCGGCCGATGACCGGCGTCGCAAGTGGGAGCTCATGGAGAACCATGTGTTCGCGCAGGACGACATATTCAGTGCAGCGGAACCCACCACCTCAGTGCTCCTGGCGTCGCTCGTCGACGAGCGCCCCGACCATGTGCGAATCAGCGTTCTAGACTTGCTGTTCCATCTGGTACAGGCGGCGAGCTATCGAGACGATGAGCTGGGCAGGCGATGTCTACAACGGGCGGCCTCTGCTGGCGTGGATGCCGCCTGGTCGCGACCCGACGGTCTCGATCGTGCCATCCCCGCGAGACGAACGCTGACGTAGACGGCGCTCGAGCGATCAGCGACACCCGACGGCTTGAGCACCGGGAGCGGCCCGGTACGACATCCGCGGACCCTCGGCGGAACGCGACCATCCTGGCGCCGGGCGACAAGTCGCGATCGGGTACGAGTGACGTCACCCACCGCCGACTGCCGCGGCGGCATCGGCGTCGCCCGCTGTAGACGGCCGGCGACTCCGCGGCACTCGCTGCGGTCGCCATCGCGACCGGAGTCGGCACCCCCGACCAGAGCCGCGCCTACGGCCGCCGGCCACGATGGCGCGGGCGCGGGTCAGGGCGTGGGGGACGACGACGCGCAGTGGTCGGGGGAGAGCACCTCGAGCTCGGTGATCCGCACGCTCTCAAGCTTCGCCGTGATCCGGACACAGTCGCCGACGCGCACGTGGTCCGCCGACGGGCTGCCCGTCCCGCGGACGTAGCACGGCGGGTTGCCCGACGGCGCCGGACTGAGGCAGATCTGCTCGGCGGTGATCGACGTGACGCGGCCGGTGGCGCGGAACGGGCTGCCGCACCCGACCGCCGCGACGGCGGCGACTGCCGCCACCGCCGCGCGCGCCGGGATCAGCACGGGTTGTTCATCTCGTACGCGGGACGCTCGTACACGTTGTCGCACAGCGACCCGTGTCGCGCGGACTCCTTCACGTAGATGGGCCCGAAGCCGTCGCCGTACTTCTCCCACTGGCCGATGTGGACCATCTCGTGCTTCAGCAACTTACCTTTGCAGACGTCGATGCAGAAGATGTAGTGCCCGAGGGTGACCGCGTCCGCGTTCTTGGCGTTGGCCGGGAACGGCGACGCGTGGTCGATGCAGTACACCTTGAGGTCGTACTGCTCGGAACGGCCGCACACGCGCGGGTCACCCGACAGGTTGGCCACTCGCTTGAAGATGGCGTCGGCGATCGGCGACGGGGTGCCCTTGCTCATGTGGTCGCCCGGCGCGTTCGCCATCGAGATCGCCTCCTCGGTCTCGCGCTGTCTCTCGTAGAGCTTCTCCGCGACCACGGGCGCGATCTCGTCGCGGAGGCGGACGAGGCACTCGGTGTCGACGCAGCCCACGAGCGCCGCCTCCTCGTTGAGGATGCGCTCGCACTCGGCGTCGCACAACGGGATGTTCCACACGAACGGTCCGGGGTCCGGGGGCGTGGGTGACGGGCCGGGCTCCGGGTGGGGCACCGGGTGGCTGCGGATCCACTCGTTCATCGCCTTGTGCCGCGCCCCGTCGGCCCTCGCCTGGCGCCGGCCGGCGCGCGTGTCGTCGGCAGGCGCGATGCACCCCTCGTCCTCGTCGAGGATCACGCAACGGTAGTGGCCGTTGGGGTCGGCGTAGTTGATCGGGTCGCCGTTGACGTAGCCGTACGTGTTGCGGCTGAGCGGGTCGACGCCCACGCCGAGGTTCTGCGCCGACGGCCCGCCGCGGTACGAGTCCGGAGTGAGGAACGCCGCCTTCGCGGGGTCGTAGGTACGGCTGCCGAGCTGGTACTGCCCGGTCGTCGTGTCCTTGCGGCTGCCGCGGTAGAAGGCATCGTTCTCGACGCTGCCGCTGTTGCACGAGCCGCTCGGCGCGACGGGACCGTTCCCGTCGGGGCTGCCGTACGCGTCGTAACGCGCGGTGCAGAGGACGCCGCCGCTCGCGTTGGTGACGAGGCCGACGGAGCCGGTGCCGTCCTCCGCGAGGTGCTCGACGGTGCCGGTGCCGCGCCTGGCGGTGACCAGGGAGCCGGACGCATCCAGCGTGTGGTGGAGGTCGCCCGCGGCCGCGCCGGTCTGGCGCAGCACGGTCTGGCCGGTGCCGTCGTACTCGAGCCGGACGGTGGTCCCGCCGGCGGTGCGCCGCGCCTGACGGTCGAGGCCGTCGTAGGCGTACGACACGTCACCGGTCGAGCAGCCGGCGCCGGGCGCGGTCGGAGCGTCGACCAGCGTGAGCCGGTCGAGGCCGTCGTACGAGTACGCGGCGCAGCCGTCGTCGGTGACGCCCCCGAACGGCGCGTCGTAGGTGTACGCCCTCGTGACCACTCCCGTCGCGCTGGTCGCGATCGAGTCGTCCGCGCGGTAGGTGAAGTGCGTCGCGTCCGGCTGCGTCCCCACGCCGTAGTCGGTGCGGTTGCCGTCGTGGTCGAACGCGACGGTCCGCGTCCCCCGCGCGTCGGCGAACGACGACAGCCGGCCGGCGGCGTCGTACGCGTACGAGTAGGTGACCGGCGAGCTCGCCGCGACGTCCCCGACGGGGCTCGCCGCGGACGTGCCGTAGAAGCTCTGCGTCT
This sequence comes from Mycobacteriales bacterium, assembly GCA_035714365.1. Taxonomy (GTDB): domain Bacteria; phylum Actinomycetota; class Actinomycetes; order BP-191; family BP-191; genus BP-191. The sequence goes on from DASTMB010000023.1 coordinate 46,904, forward strand.
TCTGCCGGCGCAGCTCGTCGTAGGTGTACGAGAAGGCCGCGAGGTCGGCGTCGGCACTGCCGGACCGCACCTGCTCGGCGAGCGTCGCGGAGGAGGCGATGCCGGTGCGGGTGAGCGTCGCGTCGTTGCCGTAGACCCAGACCTGGGTACGGCCGCCGGCGCGGCCCTCGGTGATCCGGTGCCCGAGCGCGTCGTACCCCCAGTCGACGGAGCCGGACTCGGCCGACGTCATGGACGTCGCGAGACCCGCGTCGCCCACGGCGTACCGCGTCACCGCGAGGGAACCGGGATCGTCGCCCTCGCCGAGCGCGGTGCGGCCGCCCGAGCCGTCGTACGCGTACGCCGTGACGCGGCCCTCGCTGACGACCTCGCGGGGCAGCCCGTCGAGGTAGTACGACGCGCTCGTCACGCGGCTCACGCCGGCCGTGGTCGACGTGGCCTCGGTCAGCGCGCCGTCGGCGTCGTAGCGGCGGGTCACCGAGTCGGTGCCGCCGCGGCCGGTCTCGGTGCGCAGCCGGCCCGTCGGGTAGTACGCGAACGTCTGCGGCGCGCCGTCGACCGCGGGCGAGCCGGTGAGGTCGACGTCGACGCTGCTCTTGCGCCCGGCGGCGTCGTACGCGTAGGTCGTGACGCGCGACTGCGTCGCGCCGGTGCCGTCCACGACGACGGGCTGCACCGACGACAGGACGAGGTTGTCCGGCGTGAACGTGTTCGTGGTCGCGACGCCCGCGGCGTTGTTCAGGTCGTGCGCGTTCGCCGACGGCGACGTGACGGCGACCGGGTTGCCGCTCGCGTCGTACACGTAGCTCGTGACGACGTCGCCGCGCACGCCGTTGTTGCCACCGGCGTAGACCGCCTTCACGCGGTTGTCGGAGTAGTACTCGGTCTCGGTGAACGGCGCGTCGTTCGCCGACGCGCGGGGGGTGACCTCCTTGGTGCGGTTGCCCGCGGCGTCGTACTCGAACGTCGTCTCGTGCGTGACCGTGGCGCCGTCGGGGCCGCGCACGCTCTTCGTGAGCCCGTCGGACGTGTAGGTCATGAGGGTGACCTGCCCGAGGGCGTTCGTGCTCTTCACGGGCCGGCCGGTGCCGTCGTGCACGACCGTCGAGACGGCGACGAGCGTGCCGTCGGCGGCGGGGTTCGGCGCCTTCGTCTCGCGCACGAGGTTGTCCTCGGTGTACGCGTAGACGATGCGTCGCGGCGTGGTGTCGCCGGCGGCGGACGGCTGCGTCACCTGGGTGGCGTGGCCGTCGACGTCGTACGACATCGTGCTCGTGCACAGGTGGGTGCCGCTCGGGTACCCGAGATCGCCACCGGGGCCGGCGCCGACGGGGCACTGCGCGGCCTGCGTCGCGTCGTCGGTCAGGTCGTCGGCGACCTTGCCGTCGGCGCGCGGTGACCACTGCACCTCGGGCCGGCCGCTGTCGTCGTACTGCGTGCGCAGCATGAACCGGCGGTCCGGCGTCGACAGCGCCGTGCCGACGAACGCGCGCGGCGCGAACGTCGCGAGGACGCTGCCGTCGCGGTCGTACACCGACCGGGTGCGCAGGTTCGTCTGCGCGGTCTCGTCCGGCGTCGCGGTCAGCGTCGCCGCGCGCACCGCCGCGGGGTCGCCGGCCGGGTCGGCCGAGGCCACCTGGAGCGCCTGCACGGTGTCGAGCACGCGGTGGCTCGCGTCGTAGGTGCTGCCCACGACGCGGACCGCGCGGCCGGCGCCGCCGGAGCCGACGTTGTCGCCGGTCGCGCCGGGCGCGACGACGCCGACGACGTCACCGCTCGCGCTGTACTGGTACGTCGTGACGCCGGCGCGCGGCACGTCGACCACGGTGCGGCGGTCGAGCGCGTCGAACGTCTGGTTCACGGTGTGGTCCCCGGGCTCGAGGTCCTGCCGCGGGTCGGCGATGGTGACGGCGTTGCCGGAGGCGTCGTACGTCATCCGGCTCGTCAGCGGCTGGCCGGCGGTGCGGTAGGTGGTGGTCGAGACGGCGCGCCCGGCGACGTCGTAGGCCGTGTGCGTCGCGTCGACGGACGTGGCGGTACACGGACCGATCTGGCGCGGGTTGCAGGCCGTGAGGACGTGGCCGTCCGCGTCGTAGCGGTTCGCCGCGCGCAGCGTGACGGTGGCCGAGCGGCGCGTCGTCGTGGCGGTGCGGCGGTGCTGCGCGTCGTAGACGGAGGTGGCTCCCTGGCCGTCCGCGTCGACCGTGGCGACGACGTTGTCGACGGTGTCGTACGCCGTCGTCGTCTCGCAGACGAGCTTGCCGGTGCCGAACGCGGTGTCGGCGCTCGTCGTCTGCCGGCAGGCGGGCGGCACGTCCGCCGCGCTCGCCGGGAACGCCCCGCGCAGGGCGATCGTGCCCGTGCGGCGGTTGACCAGGTCGTACCGGTACACCGACGGGGTGCCCGACTGGTCGGACTGGCTCACGAGGTTGCCGAACGCGTCGTAGGTGAACGCCACGTCGACGTCGTTCGCGATGTCCTCGCCCCGGCGCGCCGTGCGCGGGTGGCCGTCCTCGTCGAACGTCATGACCGTGTCGTACGCGGACGTCGTCGCGCCGTTGCCACGCGGCGGCACGAGCCGCTCGACGTTGCCGTTGCCGTCGACGAAGGTCCGCGTCACGTCCCCGGTGGGCGTGACCTGCCAGCGCGTGAAGCGCCACGGACGCGTCACGGCGTCGGCGAACGTGCCGTCGGCGTACCGCGTCTCGGCGTACCCGCCGACCGTGCCGCCGGCCGGGAACGTCGCCGGGCTGTACGAGGTGGCACCGGTCGCGTCGCGGTCCCAGGCGCGGACGACGTTGCCGGCGCGGTCGTAGCCGAAGGCCACGAACGTGCCGTGCGGGTCGGTGACGGCCTTGAGCCAGCCGCCGGCGGAGACGTAGGACGACAGGTCCTGCTCGCTGTCGCCGAAGTACAGGTACTCGTACACGCCGTTGCGCGGCGTGCGCTTCGTCAGCTTCTGGCCGAACGCGTCGTAGCCGTACGCCGTCGTGGCGACCGTCGTGGCTCCCTCGGCGCCGTACGGCACCTTCTCCGCGCAGACGAGCCCGGTGTTCGCGGTGGTGGCGGTCCGCTCGGGACACGCGCCGGCGGCGGGCACGGCGCCCGGAGTCTTCGCCTCGTCGGCGTCGACGACCCACTCGGTGCGGTAGCGCGCGAACGCCGCACCCGCGGCGTTGCCCCGGGGGGTCACCGCCTGCGTGCGGTCGGAGACCGTGTAGAGCGTGGTGGTCCCGGCGAGCGACGGTCGCACGCCGGTGACGGTGCCGCCGCCCGCGGGCGTGTCGGTCGCGAGGACGGTGGACAGCGCTCCGGCGGAGCCGGCGCCGACCTGCTGCGTTCGGTAGCCGAACGTCGCGTCGAGGGCGCCCGGCCCGGCGGGGTCGGTGGACTGGACGCGGCGCTCGCGCAGGGTCTGGCCCTGCTCGTCGTACAGGTAGGACGCGTCCTCGTCGGGCGTCGCCTCACCGGAGCTGCCGGTGTTCGCGGAGCCGCTGCGGACCTGGCGGCAGAGGTTGTTGTCGCGGGTGCCCGCGGGTTGCGTGCAGCTCGTCGTGCCGTCCCACGTCCGCGTGGTCAGGTGCAGGGCGGCGTACGCCGGCTGGGTCGCGTCGCCGACCGGGCCGTCGACGACCTGGCCGGTGCGGCCGTACTCGTCGATGGCGCCGAACGTTCGCTGCTGCGTGCCGCCGCGGACGGTGACGGTGCGGTCGGCCGCCGGGTAGGCGACCGTGGTCACCGTGCCGCGGCGGTCGGTGATGCTGTCGATGCGGCCCAGCGCGGACAGCTTCGCGGCCACCGATCCGGCGGTGTCGTAGTGGAAGGTGGTGCGGTTGCCGCGCGCGTCGGTGGCCGAGCACATCTGGAGCAGCGAGCCGCCGCACGAGGTCGGGCCGAACGACGTGTCGCTGTCGCCCTGGTAGGAGTACGTGACGTGGTCGCTGCCGCGGCCCGCGGTCTCCTCGGGGTTGACGACCTTGTGCAGCACGGCGACGGCGCCGGGCAGGCCCGTGACCGTCGGGTGCGCGCTCTCGTACCGCGTCGCGCGGTTCGCGGAGTCGGTGACGGTCGTGGAGCCGGTGGCGTAGGAGAACGACAGCCGGCGGCAGCCGGGTGCGGCGAAACCGACGGGCGTGCAGCTGCGCGGCTCGTAGACGAGGTGCAGCGTGCCGAGCAGGTCGGGTGCGACCGGCGCGTCGTAGGCGTAGCGCAGCGCCACGCCGGCGCCGTCGCGCATCTCGACGAGCTGCCCGACGGCGTTGTACTCGGTGCGGAGCCGGTCCGGGCGCATCGCGGCGTAGCCGACGATCACGGGGCCGCGCTGCGCGAGGTTCTCGCACGCCCCCATGCCGGTCTGGTTGCCGACCGCCACGTACCGCCACAGGCCGAGGTGCACGCCGGCCGGCGCCTGGTAGGCGACGTCGACGCAGAGGCTCGCGCCGGACGGCGCGGTCAGGGCCGACGGCGCCAGCGCGGCACCGGGGCCGGTCAGCCCCGCGACGGACAGCGCCGGGAGACCCACCTTCGGCCGGAACAGGTGCCGCGTGCCGTCGCGGTCCACGAGCGTCAGCCCGAGGGGCTCGGCGAGCTGGGACACGACGTCGCCGACGCGCGGGACGTGCAGGCCGGTCGCGGTGACGCCCGCCGCGGCGAGGTCGGAGGTCTGGCCGACGTTGAACGTCCAGCCGGCGCCGAGGGAGCCGGGCAGCGTCAGCGCCGCCGGGTCCTGGCTGTTGTACGAGCGGCGCAGCGAGTACGCGAGATGGCCGTGCGCCTGGATCGGGGTGCTGTCGTTCGCCTGGACGACGAGGTTGCCGTTGGCGACGTTGACCGACGCCGACGACTGGGCCGCGACGTCGGAGGTGAGGTACGACCACCAGGCCTCGAGGCCGAGGGCGGAGCCGCAGGTGGTGGTGGCGGCGCCGGCCTCGTTCAGGCCGAACGGGCCGCGTGCCACCGCGTGGTTGACGGCGTTGACGACGCAGTCCCGCTCGGAGCCGGCGAGCACGGCGACGTAGGAGTACGAACGGCCGGCGCCGGCGGCGAGGTCGTAGCCACCACCGAGCGTCAGCGTGCTGCCGTCCACCGAGCAGCCCGCCGCGCACGGCTGGCCGTCGACGCTGACGACACCGCTCACGCTCACGCCGGCCGGCAACGTGTCGACCACGGAGTTGACGTGGTTGGCCTGGGTCTGCGTGTTCGTGACGGTGACGGTGAACCGCACCGCGTCGCCGCGGCCGGCGAGCGGCCGTCCGGTCGCCGGATCGTTCACGACGGGGGTCGCGGCCGTGTCGGTGACGGTCTTCGCGACGCGGGCGGCGAGGTGCATGAGGGACTCGCCGGAACGGCCCTCGGTGCTGGAGCCCGCGACGTTACGGGCGACGACGCCGAAGACGTACCGCCCGCCGGGGCGGAGCCCGGCGACCTCGGCGCTGGTGCAGAGCCCGCAGGCGCTGACCGGCTGCGCCAGGACAGGGGTGTTGGCCGGCATGGCGTAGGCCTGCACGAGGTACTCGAGGATCGCCGCGCCGCCGTTGCTGGTGGGCGCGCTCCAGGCGACGGTCACGCTCGCGCTCGCGGGCGGGTTCGCCGGGTCCTGGACCAGGTCCTCGGTCCGCTCGTGCTCGGTCGCGGTGACGTTGCCGGGCGCGCCGGAGGGACCGGCGGGCGTGACGGTGTTCGACGTGCCGGCGGCGCCGCTGCCGCGCGAGTTCCGCGCGGTGACGGTCCAGTAGTAGGCCTGGCCGTTCGTCAGGCCGCTCGCGCTCGCGGTGCGCGGCGCGGCCACGCCGACCGCGGGGCTGGTGTAGACGGCGGTGGCGTTGCCGACGGCGTAGAGGCGGGCGGTGTAGTCGAGGACGGCGGAGCCGCCGTCCGACGACGGGGGGCTCCACGTGACGCCGCTGGTCTGGTTGCCGGCGGTCGCGGCGACGTTCTGCGGCGCGTCGGGCAGGCGGGACGCGGTCACCGTCGCCGACTGCCGGTAGGTGCCGGTGCCGGCGGCGTTGATCGCGGAGACGCGCCAGTAGTACGACGTGCCGTTCGCGACGGTGCTGTCGGTGCAGGACCGGACGAGGTCGTCGACCACGACCGCCGTGTACGCCAGCCCGTCGGAGCGGAAGAGCTGGCACTTGTACCCGGTGACGGCGGTGCCGCCGTTGTCCGTGGGCGGCGTCCACGACACCGAGGTGGTCGCGTCACCCGCGGTCGCGGTGACCGTCGCGGGCGCTCCCGGAGGGCCGTAGTTGACCGTGAACGGGATGTACGTCGTCACGTCCGAGCAGTCGGTGGCGTCGCAGCCGCGCATCGACCAGGTGTAGGTCTGGCCGTCCTGGAGCTTGCCGGACTCGACGGTGTACGTGATGCGCGAGCCCGCCGCACCGGTGCGCTGCGCGCCGTTGGTCACCCAGGCGCCGGCGGAGTTCTTGACGTAGAACCACGCCGTCATCGTGCCGCCGTCGGCGTCGCTGACGACTCCGCTCAGGCCGGGGGTCAGGTCGTTGACCGTCGCACCCGTCAGCGGGCTGCGGCTCGAGACGACGGGGATCGAGTTGAACGTCACCGCCACGACCGGGTCGCCGCTGCCGGCGTTGCCGGAGTAGAACTTCTTCCAGCCGTAGTTGTCGTACTCGTCCCCGGCCTTGAGCTGGAGGGCCGAGGAGGACGCGCCGAGGTCGGCCCACGCCTGGACGAGCTCCGTGGCGTCGATGGACGCGGTGCGGGCGGAGCAGGTCGAGGTCTGCGCGTAGCCGTAGGCGAAGCTCGGGTAGGGCAGGTCGTACGCGGTCGACGTCGCGTAGGGCATGTTCGACCACGTCGTCGACGCGTTCGTCACGCCGGTCGACCGCAGCACCCGCAGCTCGCGGCCGCTGCAGGACCACGAGTGGAAGTTGTAGACCTTCAGCGTCGCGCTGACGATGTGCTTGTCGGCGATCGCCGAGGTGCCGAACGTGAGGTAAGACCGCAGGATGTTCGACCCGCTGTTGTGCGTGCCCACCCGCAGCTCGGTCGACCCGGCGTAGGGGGTGGTCGGGTAGCCCATGTCGACGTCGGTGTCCGACACGATGCCCAGCGTCGCCGGGGGGTCGATCGTCACCGGGTAGGTCGCGCCGGCGAGGAACGCCGCGTCCGGCGCGTAGCGGATCGCGGTGCCGTCGGCCGTCTCGACCAGGGTCGTCGGGACGAGCACCTTGTTCGTCGGCTCGTCCGCGCGCGGGTCCCGCACCGCGTCGAACATGACCGCCTGCGGCAGCATGCCCACGACCGCACCGGAGTGGTCGACCAGCTCGATGCCGCCGCCGGCCCGCGCCCGCGCGGTGTCACCCGTCGCCAGGCGCAGCGGCAGGTCGTAGACAGGGGTCCCCGCCGGGCGCTGGTGCAGGACGAGGCTCTGCTCGTAGCCGTAGCGCAGCGCGCGGACGACGAGGTCGGTGCCCGGGCGCACCTCGGGGTACGTCGCCGTCGCCCCGCTGACGTGCGGCTCGGGCAGGACTTCGGGCCAGAGCAGCGTGACGGAGTGCGCGCCGCGGCCGAGGGTCAGCAGGTCGCGGTCACCGCCCCCCGACACCGTGAGGTTGCCGACGATCGCCGCGGCCGCGTACCGGCCGCCGCGCCGGACCAGCGTCGGGTCGACGTCCGCCCAGCCGTTGCCGCGCATGACGCGCGTCGGCCCGGAGGTCAGCTCGACCGTCGTCGTGCCGTCGGGGTTCGCGAACGTCGTCGACCGCTCGGTGAGGTCGTCCTCGACCAGGACGCGCTGCCCGCTGTCGCGAGCGAGCACCTCCGCGTCCGCGCGGGTGCGCCGCGTCTCCGCGTGCGTGGCCCACGACGGCGCGCCCGTGTCGGACGCCGCCCGGCCGGTCGGCACCGGCGCGGTCGCGGCTGCCGGCGCCGGGGCGTCCGGGTGCGTGACGCTGCTGGCCGGGCGGGCCTGCGGCGTCAGGAACGACGGGTCGGGATCGGCGGGGGCGTCGTTCCCGGTCCCCTCCGTGCCGGCGTAGGCGAGCGGCTGCAGACCGGCCGCGACGAGCGCGACGGCGGTGAGAGCGGAGGCGGCGAGGTGGGCGGACCCGCGCGAACGAGCACCGAAAAAAGCCATGTGAAACAAGACCCCGTCAGGGTGAAAATCGTGCAGAAGGTGCGATAACTACTCGACCATGTCATGTGGCGCAGTTCGGCACATGACGGCGAATGGCCATTTGCCGGACCAATTATGACCAGCCGGGCGCACAAAGCCTGGAAAGGCTGTCCGCCGGGGTGTCCGCGCAGGTCGCCGGGGCAACCCCGGTGCGGGCGGGCGACGGGTCGCCGCTCGGGACGGCGTTCGCGCGTCCGTAGCACGTCCGGGCAATTGGCGCGCGGCGGCGGGCACCGTGGGAAAACCACCCGAAACGACCACTGACGGCGGGACCTTCCACCCCGCACAGTGGAGGGAACGCCCTTCCACCAGTGCGCGGGGGAACGACACATGGCAGACCCGGTCAGCCCGGACCGCCTCGGCCCGGCGGTGCATGCCGCCCGGCGCGAGCGCGAGTCGCGGGCGGACGCGCGCCCGCGGGCGCGGGCCTTCGGCGCGCCCGACGGCGCCGACGACCCGGACGGCCAGGCCACGGTGCTCGCCGCGACGCGCGCGCTGCTGCTCGCGGAGACGCGCCGGGACGTGACCCGCATCCTGGCGGACGCGATCCACGACCTCGGCGGTGCGATCGTGCCCGCGCGCCTCGCGGCGGGGTCGGCGCTGCCGGTCGACGTGTCCCTCGGCGCGGGCGAGCCGCGGGTCGTGGCGGTGGACCCGATGTCGCCCGCCGCGTCGCGCCTCGCGACGCAGCTGCCGACGCTGGTCGAGGACGCGCTGGTGGCCGCCGCGCGTTGCGACGTCCTCGACCGCGAACGCCGCCGCGCGTCCGTCGACGCGCTGACCGGCGTCGCGACGCGCACGGAGATCGGGCCGCGGCTCGGCACGGCGCGTGAGGGTGACGTGGTGTGCGTGCTCGACCTCGACGGCTTCAAGGCGCTCAACGACACCGCCGGTCACGCCGCGGGCGACGACGCGTTGCGGGCGTTCGGCGAGCTGCTGCGCGCGTCGATGCGCGAGAGCGACTTCTGCGGGCGGTACGGCGGCGACGAGTTCATCGTGCTGACGCCCGCACCGCTCGCGACCGTCCACGACCGGATGTGCGTCCTCGCCGGCGAGTGGGCGCGGCTGCCCGGGCACGGCACCACGGTCTCCGTCGGCGTCGCCGTCGTCGGCCGGGACGGCGCGCCGGCGGCGGTCGACGCCGCCGACCGCGCGATGTACCGCGCGAAGCGAGGCGGCGCACCGCGCGTCGTGATCGACGACGGGAGCGCCCCATGACCTACGACGCCTACTTCGCCGCGGTCGCCCGCGCCGACGCCGCCCGCGCGGTGGAGGCCGTGGACGACGCCGTGGCACGCGGGGAGTCCGTGCGCTCGCTGGTCCGCGACGTGGTCGCGCGCGGGCAGGCGGACGCGGGCCGGCTGTGGTTCGAGGGCAGGTGGACGGTCGCCGACGAGCACGCCGCCACGGCCGTCGCGGAGCAGGCCCTGACGGTGCTGGCGCCGCCGCGGGCGCCGTCGCCGGGCGCGGCGCGCGTGGTGCTGGCCTGCGCGGAGGGGGAGTGGCACACGTTCCCGGCGCGGCTCGCGGCGACGCTGGCGCGGACGCCCGCGCTCGACGTGCTCGTGGTGGGCGGCAGCGTCCCCGCGGACCACCTGGCGCGGCACCTGCGCGCGACGCGGCCCGCCGCGCTCGCCCTGTCGTGCACGCTCCCGACCAACCTCATCGGGGCCGCGCGCAGCATCGCGGCGGCGCACGCGGAGGGCGTTCCGGTGGTGGTCGGCGGCGCCGCCTGGGGCCGCGGCCAGCGCCGCGCCGACCGGCTCGGCGCGGACCTGCGCCTGGACGACCCGGGCCGCCTCGCCGACGCGGTGGCGACGCTCGACCCGAACGCCGTCGCCGACCCGTGCGAGGTACCGGTGGAGGCGCTGCTCCTCGACGCGCCGCCGCACGAGGTGCTGCTGCTCGCGCTGGAACGCCAGTGCGCCGCGAACCCGTGGCTGCGCACGATGACGCCGTACCAGCGGCACCGGACCCTCGAGGACCTCGGCTGGCTGGCGCGCCACGCCGCCGCGGCCCTCGCGTGCGACGACCCGACGATCCTGCGCGACCTGATCGAGTGGCTGCTGGCCCTGCTCTCGCCGCGCGGCGTCCCCGCCGCCGCGGTGATCGACTCCTGCTACTTCCTCGCCGACGCGGTCGAGCCCGAGTCGCCGCACGGCGCGGACCTGCTGCGCGGGGAGGCCGACGGCGCGCACCGGCGGCTGCTCGTGCCCGAGCAGTCCGCGCCGGAGCCGGACCGGAGCCGGACCCGTGACTGACGCCTTCGTGGTCGTGAGCGAGCTCGCGGTCGACCCGGCCGGCGCGGAGGCGCTGGAGGGCGCGTTCCGCGACCGGCTGCGGCTCGCCGAGTCGCATCCCGGGTTCCGCCGCCTCGAGGTGTGGCGGGACGAGCGCGGCGGCGGCGCCTACGCGATGGTCACCTGGTGGGACGACGAGGACTCGTTCCGCGCGTACCTGCGCTCGCCCGCGCATGCCGCGTCGCACGCGCGGGTGCCGGTCGCTCCGGCGAAGGCCCGCGGCGTCGGCCTGCGCCGGTACCGCCGCGTAGCGGAGTAGCGCCGCCGGTCACGGTCGTCACGGCAGCAACGCCTCCTTGAGCCGCGCGGCGAGCCACGCCTCGTAGCGCGCGGCCGACCAGCGGGACCGGTGGCGCAGCAGCGAGTACACATGTGGCGACAGGAGCGTCGCGAGCACGTCGCCGGCCTCGGCGTCGGACACGCCCTCGCGGAGCGCGCCGTGCCGGTGCAGCGCGGAGGCGACGTCGCCCATGTTGCGGCGCATGGTGGCGGCCGCCTGGCGGTCGAGCCGCCGCATGTCGGGGTCGGCGCCGGCCGACTCGACGGCGGTCATCATCAACGCCCCGGCGCGTTCCATGACCGCGCGGGTGCGGACGGCGACGGCGTCGAGGACGGCGGCGCCGTCGGACTCGGCGAGCAACGCGGCGTACTCCGGCCGGTCCCGCAGCGGCACGGGCCGCTCGTCGCCCGCGGTCGCGACGCCGAGCACCTCCTGGAACAACGCGAGCTTGGTCGGGAACGCCGCGAACACGGTCCGCTCGGCGACGCCCGCCGCCGCGGCGATCTCGCGAACGCTCGCGGCGGTGTAGCCGACGCGGAGGAACAGCTCCTCGGCGGCGGCGCGGATGAGCCGCCGCGTCCGCAACGCCTGCTCGGCCCGGAGCCGCGACTGGTACGGCCGCTTGACGACATCGCTCATGTCGTGCAGCCTATCAGAATCCAATGCAGAACTACTGCAACAAAGAGCGAGTGAGGAGCGGGTGGCATGGCGACGGAGCGAGCGGTGCTCGACGGGATCCACCACGTGAAGATCCCGGTCACGGACCTGGTGCGCAGCAGGGAGTGGTACGAGCGGGTGCTGGGCTACGAGGTGACGATGGAGTTCCGCGACGACGACGGGGTCGTGCGCGGGGTGGGCGGCCAGCCGCCGGGGCTGGGCGAGGCGGGGCTGGCGCTGCGCCAGGAGCCGGGGGCCGCGACGGGGCTGTCGGGGTTCGACCCGATCGCGTTCGGCGTGAGCGACCGCGAGTCCATCGACCGGTGGGTCGCGCAGCTCGACGCCGAGGGCGTGGCGCACTCGCCGGTGATCCGGGCGAGGATCGGCTGGGTGGTGTCGTTCCACGACCCGGACGGCGTGGAGCTGCGCCTCTACAGCCGGTCGCTCGACTGATGGGGGTGGCCGGCCGCGTGGTGGCGGCGGTGCTGCGGTCGCCGCTGCGGTGGTTCCTGCCGGGGGTGCCGGCGGCGCCGTTCGCGTCGCGGCTTCCCTTCCGGTACTACCAGCGAGTAACTTGCGACGGGCTCGACCGGAACGTCCCCTACCGTCCGATTCGAGGAGCACACTCGTGCGCCGTCTGCTCGCCTGGTCACTGCTCGTCGTCGCCGCCGCGGTACCGCTCACGGCTCGCGCCCACGAGGCCAACTACCCGGTAGTCCTGATCCCCGGCTGGCACGGCCAGGGCGGGGGCTTCAACGAGATGATCCCCAAGCTCCAGGCGCAGGGCTTCACCGTCCTCGACTTCGACCCGGCGACGCCGGGCGTGCAGGCGATGAGCTACGCGCCGACCGCGTCCGGCCAGCACATCTCCTACGTCGCCGGGAAGATCGTCGAGGAGAAGATCAAGAGCGCGCTCACGGCCAACGGCTACGACGCGGCGACGCAGAAGATCGACATCGTCGCCCACTCGATGGGCGGGCTGGTGTCGCGGTTCCTCATCGAGAAGCCCGGCGCGGACGTCGACTACTGGTCGAGCACGACCGGCTGGTACGGCGACGGCGTCGCCGACGTGGACTCGAGCTGGGCCGCGCGGGTGGACGACCTCGTCATGCTCGGCACGCCGAACCACGGCACGTGGGAGGGCTGGGTGCCCGGCACCCTCGGCGGCTTCGCGAGCTGGAACGCGACCGGCGGCGACATGGCGCCGGGCTCGCGGTTCCTCACGAACATGGGGTACGCGGAGAAGGCCGGCGAGTACTACACGGCGATCGGCGGTGACCCGTCGTACCTCCAGTGGCTCCAGTACGACTACAGCGGCGACGGGATCAAGCACGGCTTCGACGGCGTGGTCCCGGCCGAGTCGCCGTACGTGACGGGCGCCGACTTCTCGCTCTCGCCGGTGCACCACGGCGAGCTGCTGACCGGCGACCACGCGCTCGACCTGGTGATCCAGGCGCTGGACTACACGTCGGCGCAGACCGGCACGGGCGCGGCCAACCTGGCGGGCACGGCGACGTTGCGGCTGGAGTACGCGCAGATCGTGCAGGACCACGACGGCGGCACGACCGACGAGTTCCGCTTCGACGTGTGGGTCGACCCCGACGGCAACAACGACGGGTACCAGTACGTGTCCACCATCGCCTACGACAGGGACGGGCCGTTCACGCAGAGCTGGGGCAACGCGGGCCCGCTCTCGGCGGGCGTCAACCTGCCGGGCACCAGCCCGCGCGCGGACGTGAAGCTCGTGGTCTGGGAGTCCGACACCGGCGGCGCGCGGGAGGCGGTGTCGACGGTCTACTTCACCGACCTGATGCTCTCCGACGACCTCGACGGCCAGGACTACTACACGAAGACCGCGCCCGACGCGAAGGGCGGCACGAACACGTTCCGCCTGTCGATGAACGGCGCGACGAGCGACGTGAGCGACACCCGGCTGGTGACGTTCGGCTTCGACAAGGCCTATGTGAAGGACATCCTGGAGCCGTGGGGGCAGACGTACGCGGAGGCGGAGTTCAACCTGACGGCCGGCCGTGACGGCTTCGCCGGGACGGTCTACCGCGGCTCGCCGGAGACGTCGTCGTACAGCCGCGCCGCGAACACCTACGTGGACATCGGCACGAACGCGATGGACAACGGCGTGGTGCAGAGCGAGGTCGTCTACAAGGGCCGGATGCTGAACTCCTCGACCTGGCGGTTCGACGCCGAGTACTTCGACGACGACGGCGGCTGGTCGTCGCGCGACTCGGGCGGGAAGTACGCGAACACCGGGACGGTCTCGGCGCTGCCCGCCGGGCGGGTCAACCGGTCCGCGACCTCGCTCGGCGCGTGGAACCTCTACTGGTACACGGTCGTCGACGGGTAGCCCGCGACCGGGCGCTACCGTCGGGGGAGTGAACCGCCGGGCGCCGGGGTATCGCGAACGGACCGGCGCCCGCCTCGGGGCCGGTCCGTTCGCGTGATCGGGAGCCGACCGTGCGCCGCCACCTCGCCGCCCTCGCCGTCGCCGCCGCGGCGGCCGCCGCCGTGCCGACCGTCCAGGCCGCCCCGCCGCTGCGCCACGTCGCGATGGGCGACTCGTACAGCGCCGCCTCCGGCGTCCTGCCGCCCGACCCGGCGGCGCCGCCGCACTGCCTGCGGTCGACGCGGAACTTCGCGCACGTCATCGCCGCCACGACCGGCGCCGCGCTCACCGACGTGACGTGCGGCGCCGCGGAGACGCGGCACTACTCCGAGCCGCAGTACGACGACGTGCCGCCGCAGCTCGACGCGCTCGCGCGGGACACGCAGCTCGTCACGATGACGATCGGCGGCAACGACAGCGGCGTGTTCATCAACGCCGTCACGCAGTGCGGCGCCGCCGGCCTCTCGACCCTCGGCCAGGGCAGCCCGTGCCGCGACCGCTACGGCACGTCGTTCGAGGACACGATCCGGAGCACGACGTACCCGTCACTGGTCAACGCCCTGCGCGCGGTGCGCGAGCGCGCGCCGCGGGCGAAGGTCGCGATCCTCGGCTACCCGTGGATCCTGCCCCCGGCGGTCGGCTGCTTCGACAAGATGCCGGTGGCCCAGGGGGACGTGCCCTACCTGCGCGGCGTCCAGGCGACGTTGAACGACGCGGTCGCGCGCGCGGCGGCGGCGACCGGTGCGATCTACGTCGACCTCACCGCCGCCTCCGAGGGGCACGACGCGTGCCAGCCACTGGGCGTGCGCTGGGTCGAGCCGGTGCTCCAGTCCACGAACCCGGTCGTCGTCCACCCGAACGCGCTCGGCGAGGCCGAGATGGCCGCGCGGGCGATCGCGGTGCTGCGGCTGCGCTAGCCGGTCAGTGGCAGTCGACGAGCCGGGCCCAGACGGGGTCGCGGTTCGCCTCGATGCAGGGCAGCTTGGTCGGGTCGCCGCTGTCGAAGCACCAGTCGCCGGCGGTGCGGGGCACGCACGGCGCGGCGGCCGTGGCGGCGGCGGGGACGAGCAGGAACGGCACGGCGGCACCGGCGGCCGCCAGGAGAGCGATGCGTAGGGTCATCCGCCGACGGTAGCGGCCCGGGCGCGCCCTGGTAAGGGCGGTCCCGCGTCCCCGGCACAGGAGGCGCGGCCGGCGCGGCGAAGACGAGGGTCCGGCCGCGCGCGTGCCCGTCCCGCGCGGCGGCGTCCCGTGTCGCCCGGGGCGCCTGGCCCTACCCCGGCGACGGACGGAGGTGATCGATTTGTCGAAGCGCATCGCCGTTCTCGCCGTCGCGGCGGCCGCCACCCTCTCGTTCGGGCTCGGTGGCACGCCCGCCGGCGCGTCCGACTGCATCAGCCTGTTCACAACGCCCGTCCAGTGCGTCGAGGAGAGCGTGAACCACGTGGTGGCGTCCTGCCTGCAGGGCACACAGGTCACCTGCCTCCCCTCGAGCTAGACCCGTGACGCCGGCGGGGGTTCGGTCCCCGCGGGCGCACGACGCCCGGGACCCGGGCGGCACCGGGCTTCGGCACCCGGCGCCGGCCGTTCGGCGGTCCGCGGGCACGCACACGTCAGCCACGGCGCCCGGAGCGTCGCGCCCGGCAGGGACGGCACGACCTGCCAGGGGCGCGCGCCCGGGCGCCGCGGCGTGTCCGCCGGTGCTGGCGGGTCCCGGCCACGAGGCGTAGAAAGGCCGGGAAACGGGGGTGAGCCATGAGCTGGCTGCGCGACCGCGTGGAGTCGCCCGCCACGGCGACGCTGTCGCTGGGCACGGGCGGCGAGCCCTGGGTGCCGCACGTCCTCGACGGCGTCTCCCCGGACGTGCTGCGCGCGCTGACCTACGCCGTCCTGGACGAGCGCGAGGCGGACGGGGTGCTGTCGTTCGTGCTCACGCCGTGGCCCCGGCTGGACGCGCTGGGCCGGCCGCGGCACGACCGCGACCGCGCGGTCGACGTGCCCGTCGCGGGCCGCGCGTGGACCGACCTGATGAAGCGGTGCCGGGTGCCCGAGGTGCTGCGCGAACGCCCGCCGCGCATCGGCGACGCGTTCGCGCTGCTGCTCACCCGCCCGTCCGCGCGCGGGCTGCTGCACCCGGTCGGGCCGGTCGTGGACGTGACGGCGGACGCGCGGGACGCGGCCCGCGCGGCGTTCTACGGCGCGGTCGCGGCGCCGTTGACCGAGGACGTGGCGGACGTGGTGGCCGCCCCCGAGACGGGGCACGCCGAACGCGTCGCGGAGCCGCCGGAGTGGACGGCGCACGTGCGCGGCGAGGGGGCGCGGTCGTGACCGTCGGACCCGTGGAGGCGCTGGGGGCCAAGGATTTCGACGCGTCGCAGCCGTTCGTGGCGAGCCTGCGGCCGACCGACCTCGTCTACTTCCTGCTCAACGTCGGCGACGGCGACACGCAGCTCGTCGTGCTGCCGGACTCGCCCGCCGGCCGGCGCGCGATCGTCGTCGACTGCGCCACGTCGCGGAAGCTGCCGGCGCTGGTCGCCGCGCTCGGCGACGCGGGCGTGCTGCGCCAGCCGCCGCCGGGGCGGCCGCTGTTCGAGCTGGTCGTCGCGACCCACCCGCACGAGGACCACATCGGCGGGATGCACGAGTTCCTCGAGAAGCTCGGCGACCTGGTCGGGGAGTTCTGGGAGCCGGGGTACTTCCACACCGGCTCGTCGTACCTGGAGCTGATGCGCGTCCTCGAGGACCTGGAGGCCGCCGGCAACGGCGTGCGGCACTCGCAGCCGACGAGCGGCTACACGCGCTACATCGGCGACGTTCAGGTCATGGTGATGACGCCGGCGATCTGGCTGCGCAACCGGTTCGACACGTTCGGCGTCGAGATCAACAACGCGTCGATCGCGATGCGGCTGGAGTACCCGGCCAGCCGGGCGCGGCAGGCCAACGGCGCCCGCGACTACGTGCGCACCAACCCGCGCCGCATCCTCCTGGGCGCCGACGCGCAGACGGTGTCGTGGGCGCACGCGCTGACCGACTTCCCGGAGCTGCACACCGAACGCTCCGAGGCGGCGAAGGCGCTGCGCGTCGCGCTCGGCACGGACCCGCTCCGGGCGGACGTGTTCAAGGTGCCGCACCACCTGAGCAAGCACGGGCTGTCGCTGGAGCTGGTCGAGCAGGTGGCGCCATCGCTGTCGCTGGTGTCCAGCGTCGGCGGCGGCGGCAAGTACAACTTCCCGCACGCGGTGTCGCAGGAGGCGTTGCGGGAGGCGTTGCAGGCGACGACGTCGGGGCGCGCCAAGCGCAAGCCGGACCACGAGCTCGGCGTCCACTACACGAGTGCGAAGGACGACGCGGGCAAGCCGCTCGGCACGATCGCGGTGGTGCTGCCGCCGTCGGGCCGGCCGCAGGTGTGGCGGTTCGGCGACGACCCGGGTGACGCGGTCGACCTGGCGGCCGGGCGCCGCTGGGCGTGGCGCAAGCGCGGCGACTGAGGAGGCAGCGTGGCGAGGATCGGCGTCTCCATCTCCGGCGGCGGGTACCGCGCGAGCGCGTGGGGGCTCGGCGTCCTCTGGTACCTCGCCGACGCCGGGCTGAACGGCGACGTGACGATGGTGTCGTCTGTCTCCGGCGGCTCGCTCACCAACGCGCACGCCGGCTGGCTGCCCACGCCGTACACGGCGATCCCGGCGACGGAGTACGACGCGGCGGCGCGCGCCTACGCGGCCCGCCTCGCCGGGCGGCTCGGCGTGTGGGGGCCGATGCTCGCGGTGACCGGCGTCGCGGCGGTGGCGGCGTACGCGGGCATCGTCACGGACCGGGTCTGGCTGCTGCTGGCCGGCCTCGTGGCGGGGCTGCTCGCCGGCCTGTACGGCGCGGCGCGCTGCGGCGACCTGCTGTTCGACCGGTGGGCGGTCTGGCTCTGGATCGACGGCCTCGCCGCGCTGGTCGGGCTCGGCGTGTGGTGGCGGCACCGGCCGTGGGCGGTCGCGCTCGTGGTGCTGCTCGTCGGCCTCTACCTGATGCTGCGCGGGCCGGTCGCCGGCCGGTGCATGGGCGCGTCGCTGCGGTCGTTGCTGCACCGGTCCGACCGGACGCTCGGCGGGCTGAACGACACGCCGTTGCACGTGATCCTCGCCACCGAGCTGCACGCGGGGCGGCAGGCGGCGTTCGCCCGGTCGTTCGTCTACAACTACGACGCGGGGCTCGGCGCGAAGCCGTCGCTGCCCGTGCACACCGCGGTGCAGGCGTCGTCGAACCTGCCCGGCGCATTCCCGACGCGGTGGCTGCGCACGGCCGGCATGAACCTCACCGGCGGCACCGCCACGAAGTACCTCGCGCTCACCGACGGCGGCGTCTACGACAACATGGGCGACGAGTGGTTCACCGGCTTCGGCCAGCGCATGGGCTCGTGGCAGCGGCTGGCGGGCGACGGTCCGCTGAAGCCGGTGGTGGACGACGTCGCGGCGCGCGCGCCCGACTTCCTCGTCGTCGCCAACGCGTCCGGGCGCAAGGGGTGGCGCAAGGTCGGGCTCGGCGCGGTGCCGCTGCTCGGCGAGCTGGTCGGGCTGTTCCAGGTGAAGGACGTGCTCTACACCGTCGGCACGACGGTGCGGCGGCAGTGGGACGTGGAACGCTTCGACGCCGGGCGGCCGGACGGCACGCTCGTGCACATCGCGACCAGCCCGTACGCGTGGCCGCAGTGGCTGGCGCAGCACGGCACGCCGGAGCAGCAGGCGCGCGCGGCCGAGGCGGTCGCCTGGCTGGACACGCTGGGGCTGACGCCGGCGCAGTGGCAGCAGCGGATGGACGTCGCGAAGTCCGTCGGCACGCAGCTCTGGCCGCTCGGCCAGGCGGCGCTCGCGACCGTCGTCAACGCCGCGTACGCGCAGACCGCGGTCAACCTGCACGTCCGGCTCGGCGCGCCGTTGCACCCGCTGCCGTACCCGCTCGCGTGACTACGCTCGGCCCGTGGAGCTGACGTTCGCCGAGGGGCGCGTGCTGGGCTGCCTCGTGGAGAAGCGGCTGCTGACGCCGCAGCAGTACCCGCTGTCCGACAACGCGCTGCTGACGGCGTGCAACCAGACGACGAGCCGCGACCCGGTCGTCGCCTACGACGTGCCGACGGTGCGGCTCGCGGTGCGCAGCCTGCGCGAGCGCGGGCTGGTGAGGACGGTGCACCGTACCGGCGACCGCGCCGACAAGCACGAGCACCGGATGGACGACGTGCTGGCGCTGTCGCCCGCCGAGGTCGCGCTGCTCGCGGTGCTGCTGCTGCGCGGCCCGCAGACGCCGGGCGAGCTGCGGGCGCGCACCGACCGGATGCACGCGTTCGCGACGACCGAGGAGGTCGAACGCGTCCTCGACGGGCTGGCCGCGCGCGTCGAGCCGCTGGCCGTCCGGCTGGAGCGGCAGCCGGGGCGCAAGGAGCACCGGTACGCCGACGCGCTCGTGGAGCGTTCGGCTACGCCGGCGCCCGCCCCTGACGAGCCGCCGGGCGAGGCGGCGCCGAGCCTGCGCGAGGAGGTGGCGGCGTTGCGCGCGGAGGTCGCCGCGCTGCGCGCCGAGGTGGCGGCGTTGCGCGGCGGGTCAGCCGCGGCGGCGGACGACGACGGGGCAGGCGTAGCCGAGGTCGGTCTCTGACCGCGGCCGCACGTCGAACCTCAGGTGCGCGCCGCCGGTGCGGATCGGCGCCGGGGCCATCACCGTCGTGCCGGCCTTCGGCTTGGTGAAGCGCAGGATGTCGACGCCGCGTTCGAGGTCGACGGTGTAGACGACGCCGTCCGAGCCGGGCACCCAGTACGCCGCCCACGTCTCCTGGTCGGGGGCGATCCAGTAGCCGACCTGGCGGATGTCGCGCGGGTTCGACACGTCGAGGAACCGCGTGCCGGCGGCGTACATGCCCATCGCCACGACGTTGTCCCGCACGGTGAACCAGTGCGCGCCGCAGAGCGCGTCGGCCACCTGCTTCTGCCCGTTCGCCGGGTCGAGCGTCGCCTCCGCGAGCTCGAACGTGTCGAGGCGGCGCAGCGGCGTGCCGTTCTCGACCGAGCCGGTGGCGTCCCAGGTGTGGAACCGGCCGGCGCCCTTGCAGCCGCCGGTGAGGTCGGACGCGTAGTCCTCCTCGGTCGTGAGCAGGACGCCGCCCTTCGCGAGACGCGGCTTGCCGCGGGTCTGCGTGTAGACGGCGCCGGTGGGGCGCTGCGAGTTGTGCATGGTGAAGTCGTTGACGTCGGGGTCGTTCCCGTAGTTGTGGCCGCGCTGCACCATGTTCGTGACGTTGACCGGGTTCGTCGGCGACGCGGTGCGCGTCTTCGCGCGGACGGCCGCGGACACGCCCTTGGTGAGCGGGCGCATCGTGTAGCCCGCCCCGCCGCGGCGGCCGGTCATCCAGACGATGCCGGCGGCGTCCTGGTCGAGGTCGTGCACGTCGCCGACGTAGCTGTCGTAGTTGACGCGGTGGATCGCGTTGCCGTCGCCGGCCAGCGCGGCCCGCAGGTCGACGGCCTTGAGGTAGTTCCCCTCGGTCGCGTAGAACCACCGCGCGCAGCCGTCGAGGCAGCTCGACGTGTGCGCGTCGTAGTCGTCGGCCTGCAACGTCGTGAGGAGCGTCGGCGCGAGCTTGTTGCGGACGTCGATGACGAAGATCTGCCCACCGGGGCTGGTGGAGACGATCGCGACGTCCTCGTTGCCGTCGACGTCCTCGTTCTCGAAGTGCGGCAACGGCAGCCGGCCCTGCGGCACCGGCAGCTCCGGGTTCGACACGTCGTAGATGGACAGCCCGCTGACGGTGGTCAGGTAGAACCACTTCGCCTTGCCGGCCTTGTCCGTGACGAACCGCCCGCTGATGCCGCCGGTGTCCGGGAGCTGCGCGAGCCACTCGACGTTGGGCGACGTGAAGCCGGGCGCGACCGGCGTCGCGACCGCCCTGGGCGTGGTCGCGGCGGCCGGCGCGAGCAGCGCGATGGCGGCGAGCGCGGAGGCGAGACGGGCACGCACGGTGGGACCTCCCGGAGGGTGGCTGTCCCGACCCTCTTCGCCGTCCGCGCCGCCGTCCCTGTCCCTACGCTGTGGCGACATGGTGGCGACGTTGCGGGTGAGCGGCGCGACGTGCGCCGAGATCACCCGCCGGATCGGGGTGCCGCCGGACCGCTGCGACGAGGCGGGCACCCTGCTGAGCCCGCGCCACCCGCGCAGCGCCCGGCGGGACCGGGCCGCGTGGCGGCTGGGCACCGAGTCCGACGACCGGCCGCTCGCCGACCATCTGCGCGAGCTGCTCGGCCGGCTGGCGGGGCGCGCGGCGGCGGTGCG
This sequence comes from Mycobacteriales bacterium, assembly GCA_035714365.1. GTDB lineage: Bacteria > Actinomycetota > Actinomycetes > BP-191 > BP-191 > BP-191. Next base: position 67,984 of record DASTMB010000023.1, read on the forward strand.
GGCGTTCGGCGACGACGCCGACGTGTTCTGCTTCGTGGCCGACCCCGTGACAACGCTGGACGCGGCGCTGCTGGGGGAGCTGGCGGCGTTCGGCGTCGAGGTGGTGCTCGACGTCTACCCGCCGGAGTCGCCGGTCGAGGGGAAGCGGTCGGACCTGGCGTTCGACCCGGTCACCGGCTGGCGCCTGCGGTACGAGTCGGACAACGGCCAGGGGTCGGTCGAGCTGAGCCCGGCCGAGCTGCGGCGGCTCGCCGCGCCCGGCCTGCCGTTGACGGTCCACCTCGGCCCCGCGGCGCCGTAGCGGGTCAGGCGCGCGTCACTTCTACGATCCCCGTGCGGCATCACGGGCGGCAGTAGCTCGTAGGGTCGGCAGGGTCACGTGCAGGGGAGGGGGCATCGGTCGTGGATGGCATGCCGAGCAGGCCGTTGTCGCGGGTGCTGACCCTGCACGTGTTCGAGAAGGTACGGGCGCTCGACCTCACGCTCGCCGAGTTCGAGCTGCTCCTCGATGGCGGCGAGGTGATCGAGCAGACGCAGCTCCGCGGGATGGAGCTCAAGCGGGTGGTGCTCGTCCTCGACCGGCTCCGGCCGCTGCACGTCGTGGTCGTCGTTGACGCTGTACGGCAGGAGGAGAGAATCATCACGGTGTACGAGCCGGACAGGGACCGATGGGTCAACTTTCGCGAGAGGAGGCGGCCGTGACGCGATGCGAGCACTGTGACAACGGCGTACGCCGCCCGGCCACGCGGGCTCGGGTCGCCGAGCGGAACGGCCGGACCGCGGTCGTCCTCGGTGTCCCCGTCGAGGAGTGCGAGGCGTGCGGCCAGGTGTGGCTCTCGATGGAGGTCGCCAAGCGCCTCGACGTGCTGTTCACCGGCATGCTCTCGCTCGACGTCGAGGTCGCGACCCGGCACTACGCGGCACACTCCGACGCTGCCTGACGGCCCCGCTGCGCCGTAGGGTCTCTGCCGTGCCGTCGGACCTGCTGTCGCGCCGCGACCTGGACTTCCTGCTCTACGAGTGGCTGGACGTCGAGCGGCTGACCGAGCGCGAGCGGTTCGCGGGGCACGACCGGGCGACGTTCGACGCGGTGCTGGACCTGGCCGAGCGGGTGGCGACGGAGCGGTTCGCGCCGCACAACAAGGCCGCCGACCAGAACGAGCCGGTGTTCACCGAGGGGCGGGTCCGGCTGCTGCCGGAGGTCGGCGAAGCGTTGCGGGCGTTCGCGGGGACCGGGCTGATCGCGGCGACGATGGACGAGAGCGTCGGGGGGATGCAGCTCCCGGCCTGCGTGGCGCAGGCGTGCTTCGCGTGGTTCCAGGCGGCGAACGTCGGGACGTCCGCGTACCCGTTCCTCACCATGGCCAACGCCAACCTGCTGCTCGCGCACGGCTCGCCGGAGCAGGTCGAGACCTACGTGCGGCCGATGGTCGAGGGCCGGTGGTTCGGCACGATGTGCCTGTCCGAGCCGCACGCGGGCTCGTCGCTGGCGGACGTGACGACGCGGGCGGAGCCGCGCGACGACGGCTCGTACGCCGTGACCGGCACCAAGATGTGGATCTCGGCGGGGGACCACGACCTGGCCGAGAACATCGTGCACCTGGTGCTCGCGAAGATCCCCGGCGGGCCGCCGGGCGTGAAGGGAATCAGCCTGTTCGTGGTGCCGAAGGTGCTGCCCGACGGCAGCCGCAACGCCGTCGCGCTGACCGGCCTGAACCACAAGATGGGCTACCGCGGCACGGTCAACACGGTGCTCGCGTTCGAGGGCGCGACCGGCTTCCTCGTCGGGGAGCCGCACCGCGGCCTCGGCTACATGTTCCACATGATGAACGAGGCCCGCGTGGGGGTGGGTGCGGGCGCGGCGGCGCTGGGCTGCACCGGCTACCTGAAGTCGTTGCGGTACGCGCGGGAGCGCCCGCAGGGCCGCCCGGTCGACGCGAAGGACCCGGCCGCGCCGCAGGTGCCGATCGTGGCGCACGCCGACGTGCGGCGGATGCTGCTGGCGCAGAAGGCGTACGCCGAGGGCGCGATGGCGCTGGTGCTCTGGTGCGGGCGGCTGCTGGACGAGGAGCGGACGGCGGCGACGGAGGCGGAGCGCACCCGCGCGCACCTGCTGCTCGACACGGTGACGCCCGTCGCGAAGTCGTGGCCGTCGCAGTGGTGCGTGGTCGCCAACGACCTGGCGATCCAGGTGCACGGCGGCTACGGCTACACCCGCGAGTACGACGTGGAGCAGCACTACCGCGACAACCGGCTGAACCCGATCCACGAGGGGACGCACGGCATCCAGGCGCTGGACCTGCTGGGGCGCAAGGTGGTCGCCCACGACGGCGCCGGTCTCAACGCGCTCGCCGAGACGATCGGCGTGACCGTCGCGCGCGGCACGGCGCTCGGCGGCGAGGCGGCGGCGCTGGCGGCGGCGGTCGGTGCCGCGACCCGCCGCGTCGGCGAGGTGACCCGCGCGCTCTGGGCGGCCGGCGACGTGGCGGTGACGCTGGCGAACGCGTCGGTCTACCTGGAGGCGGTCGGCCACGTCGTCGTCGCGTGGCTCTGGCTGGAGCAGTACCTCGCCGCCGACGGGAAGGACGGCGCGTTCTACGAGGGGAAGCGGCAGGCGGCCCGGTGGTTCCTGCGCTGGGAGCTGCCGCGCACCGGGCCGTGGCTGGACCTGCTCGCGTCGCTGGACCGGACGACGCTCGACATGCGCCCGGAGTGGTTCTGAACGCCGACGACGCGGTCGTGGCCGCCGAGGTGGCGGCCGAGCAGGCGTACCTCGACCGCGTCAACGCCGAGCTGGACGCGGCCGAGGAACGCGCGCGCGGGCTGGGCCGCGAGGCCGTCGCCCGCGGCGCGCTCGGCACCGACGGCGGCATCCGGCTCGAGGACCTGCGCGGCCTCTACGAGAGCGACGTGTTCATGCACAACGCCGTGCGGCGGCGCGCGATGCTCGGCGCGCAGCGGGACGGCGTGCTGTTCGGGCGGCTCGACTACGCGGACGGGACGGTCCGCTACGTCGGCCGCCTCGGCGTCCGCGACGACAGCCACGAGCCGCTGGTGCTGGACTGGCGCGCGCCCGCGGCGGAGGCGTACTACCGCGCGACGCCGATGGACCCGCACGGCGTGGTGCGGCGGCGCACCATCACCTCGACCGACCGGCACGTCACCGGCCTGGACGACGACCTGCTCGACGCGACGCGGGTGCCGGAGGGGATGGCGTTCGTCGGCGACGGCGCGCTGCTGTCGGCGATGGCGAAGGCGCGCGACGGGAAGATGGGCACGATCGTCGCGACCATCCAGGCCGACCAGGACGCGGCGGTGCGCGCGCCCGCGACCGGCACGACGGTCATCAGCGGCGGCCCCGGCACCGGCAAGACGGTCGTCGCGCTGCACCGGGTGGCGTACCTGCTGTTCACCGACCGGCGGCGGTTCGAGGCGGGCGGGGTGCTCGTCGTCGGCCCGTCGGCGGCGTTCGTCCGCTACATCGACCGGGTGCTGCCGTCGCTGGGCGAGGAGAGCGTCGTGCTGAAGACGCTCGGCGACCTGATCCCGGCCGTCTCCATCACCCGCCCGGAGACCGGGCTCGCGGCCGACCTCAAGGGGTCGGACCGGCTGCTGCCGGTGCTGCGCCGCGCCGTCCACGTCACGATGCCGCGGCCGGTGGCGCCGTTGCGCGTCCGCGTCTCCGGCACGCCGCTCACCGTGCAGGCGGGGACGGTCGCGCGGGTGCGCGAGGAGGCGTTCGCGACCGGCGGCGGGTACGCCGACGTGCGCGCCGCGGCGGAGCGCGCGCTGCTCGACCTGCTCTGGGCCGAGGCGACCAGGCGGCGGCCGGCGTCGCTGTCGCGCGCGGAGTTCGCCGACGCGGTGCGGCACGACCGGGCGTTCGGCCGGTACCTGCGGGCGACGTGGGAGAAGGCCGACCCGAAGGCGATCTTCGGCCGGCTGCGCCGCGACCGGGGGTTCCTCGACCGGTGCGCGCGGGGGCTGCTGGACCGCCACGAGGTCGACGCGCTCGCGGAGTCGTGGGCGCGGCCGCGGCTCACCGTGCCGGACGTCGCGGTGGTGGACGAGCTGCTCGCGCTGACCGGCCAGGTCGCGCGGGTGCCGCAGCCGGAACGCGACCCGGACGACCCGCCGCCCCCGCCGCCGGAGCCGGACGAGTACGCGCACGTCGTCGTGGACGAGGCGCAGGAGCTGACCGCGATGCAGTGGCGGATGGTCGCGCGCCGCGGCCCGCGCGCGACGTGGACGATCGTCGGCGACGACGCGCAGAGCGCGCTGCCCGACCGCGCCGCCGCGCGCGCCGCGATGGCGGCGGCGCTGCCGGAGCCGCGGCACGAGCACCGGCTCGGCACCAACTACCGCAACCCCAGCGAGATCTTCGCGCTCGCCGTGCGCGTGCTCGGCGCGCAGGCGGCCGACGCCGACCTGCCGGTCGCGGCGCGGTCGAGCGGGCGCGAGCCGGAGGTGCGCCACGTCGCGGCGGCGGCGTTCGCGGACGGGGTCGAACGCGCCGTCCGCGACCTGCGCGACGACGTCGCGGGCAGCGTCGCGGTGATCGTGGCGGGCGAGGCGGACGCGGCGGCGTTCGCCCACCTCGCCGACGAACGCGTGCGGGTGCTGACGGCGTTGGAGTGCAAGGGTCTGGAGTTCGACGGCGTCGTCGTCGCCGGCCCCGAACGCATCGCCGCCCCGGTCGCGCCCGAGGTCGCGGCGCGCACGCTCTACGTCGTGCTGACCCGCGCGACGCGGCACCTCGTCTGCGTCACGGCCGACGCGCACTGGCCCGCCTGACCGAACCTGCGGCCCCGCCCCGCCGTCCTTGCGCGGTACCCAACGGGTGCCGGGAGGGGACATGCGACGGACGGGCGTGGCGCTGGCGGTGGTCGCGGCGACGGCGGTGGTCGCGGGGGCGCTGCCCGGCGACCGGCGGGTCGGCCGGCAGGGGGACGGCTCGGTCGTGACGCCGACCGGGCAGATGGTCCGCCCGGCCGGGCTCGCGGTCGAGGTGGCCGGGCGCCCGAACGCCGTCGCGCTCCACCCGCGCGGGCACACGGCGGCGCTGCTCACCGCCCTCGGCGCGCCGGTGACGGTGGTCGACCTCACGTCGCGCCGCGTGCTCCAGCGGACCGGGTCGGGGAAGGCGTCGTTCGCCGGGCTGGCGTATGCGCCGGACGGGCGGGCGCTCTACGCGTCGCTCGCCGACGGCGCGGTGCTGCGGTTCGCGGTCGGCGCGGACGGGCGGCTGTCGCACGCGGCACGGCTCGCGCTGCCGAGCGCCGGGCGGCACGCCGAGATCGCCGGCGGGCTCGCGGTGTCGCCGGACGGCCGCCGCCTGCACGTCGCGCTGAACCGGTCGAACGCGCTCGCCGTCCTCGACGCGGCCACCGGTCGGCTGCTGCGCCGGTACCCGGTCGGCGTCGCGCCGCACGACGTGCTGCTCGCCGGCGGGACGGCGGTGGTGAGCGAGCAGGGCGGCGCCGCGCCGCGCCCGGGGGAGCGCACCAACGGGTCGGCCGGCACGCCGGTCGCGAGCACCGCCGGCAACGGCGCCGCCGCCGCGGGCACCGTCTCGCTGGTCGACCTGCGCACCGGCCGCGTCGCGCGGGTCCGCGTCGGCCTGCACCCGGCCGGGCTGGCGCTGCGCGGCCGGCACGTCTACGTCGCCAACGCCGCCGGCGACAGCGTCTCCGTCGTCGACCTGGCCGCGCGGCGGGTCGTCGCGACGCTGCCGGTGGCGCCGTTCGCCGGCGCGGCCGGCGTCTCGCCGAACGCCGTCGCGCCGCTCGGTCGCGAGGGCCTCGTCGTCTCGCTCGGCCGCGCCAACGCCGTCGCCGTCTACCGCTGGCCGGACCCGGCGCGGCCGGCGACGCTGCTCGGGCTGCTGCCGACCGGCTGGTACCCGGACGCGGTCGCCGTGGACGCGCCGCGCCGGCGGCTGGTCGTCGCGCACGCGAAGGGGCTGGCCGCGCCGCCCGCGTCGTTCGGCGCCCTCGCCGGCCACCCCGACGCGGCGGACGTCCGCGGCGAGCGCGGCGGCCTGACGCTGGTCGCGTTCCCGAGCGCGGCGGCGTTGCGCGACGGCACCCGCGCCGTCGCCGAGCTGAACGGCTGGGCCGCCGCCGCGGCCGCGCGGCTCGCCCCGCGGCGCGGCGTCGCGCCGGTCCCGGTGCCCGCCCGCGTCGGCGAGCCGAGCACCATCAAACACGTCTTCTACGTCGTCAAGGAGAACCGCACCTACGACCAGGTGCTCGGCGACGACCCGCGCGGCGACGGGGACCCGCGGTACCTCCAGTTCGGCGAGAGCGTGACGCCGAACCAGCACCTGCTCGCCAAGCGGTTCCCGCTGCTCGACAACGTCTACGTCAGCGGCACCGTCTCCGCCGACGGCCACCAGTGGGCGATGCAGGCGAACGTCACCGACTACGTCGAGCGGCAGTTCGGCTCGTTCGCGCGCGGCTACTCCTACGACGGCGGCGACGCGCTGGCGTACGCGCCGACCGGGTTCCTCTGGGAGAACGCGCTGCGCCACCACCGCAGCGTCCGCGTGTACGGCGAGTTCGCCGACCACCGCGACCGCACCGGCACGCGCTCCGACGTGCCGTCGCTGGACCGCGTGCTCGCCCGCCACTACCCGCCGTTCACGCTCGAGGTCAGCGACGCGGAACGGATGCGGGTGCTGCTGGGCGACCTGGCGGCGCAGGTGCCGAAGCACGGCGTCGCCGACCTGACGATCGTGCAGCTCCCGCTCGACCACACGCACGGCCTGGTGCCGGGGCGGCCGACCCCGCAGTCGGACGTCGCCGACAACGACGCCGCGCTCGGCCGGCTGGTCGACTGGCTGAGCCACAGCCCGATCTGGCACGAGACGGCGGTGTTCGTCGTGGAGGACGACGCGCAGGACGGCCTGGACCACGTCGACGGGCACCGCACGACGATGTTCGTCGCCAGCCCGTACGCCCGCGCCGGGCTGGTGGACCACACGTTCTACACGCAGGTCGACGTGGTGCGGACGGTCGAGCAGATCCTCGGGCTGCCACCGATGACGGTGATGGACCTGGTGGCGCGGCCGATGACGACGGTGTTCGCCACAGCGCCGGACGTGACGCCGTTCGTCGCCGTCCCGCGGCTGCTGCCGGAGACGACCAACCCGGAGCCGGCCGCGCTCACCGGCGCCGCGCGGGCGTGGGCGGAGGCGTCCGAGGAGTGGGACCTGGACCACCCGGACGCCGCGCCCGAGCAGCAGCTCAACCGCGCGATCTGGTACGCCGTCCGCGGCTTCGTGCCGTACCCGGGCGACGGGCGGGTGCTGCTGCCGAGCGACCTGGGCGCGGAGGCGGAGGACGACGACTGACGGGGAGAGGACTCGCGCGGGGCGCGGCGAACGTAGGGGTACCAACCCCGCCGCGGACCGCGTGGTCCGCGCATGCCCCGAAGGTGGTACCCCCGTGAAGAGGACCCTGCTGCTGCTCGCCGTCGCCGGTGCGGCCTTCGCCGCCGCCCCCGCCGCGCAGGCCGGGCCGTGTGCCGGCCCCGCGTACTTCCAGACCTGCGTGAGCTACGGCTGCACCGGCGACCCGTGCCGCATCGACCCGACCACGATCACGGTGACGCAGACCTGCGAGCACCCGCTCCCCGCGTCCGTCTGCAACCCCAAGTAGGTCAGTCCTCCCGCGCCCACTCCACGACCACGTCGACCTCGCCGCGTTCGACGTCGAACAGCAGCCCGCCGACGCTGCGCACCGTGTCCAGGTACGGCGTCGCGGCGAGCAGCGCGACGTCGTGGCGCAGCGCCTCGGCGTGGTCGTGGATGGGCAGGAACGGGATCGGCGCGCCGGTCGTGGCGCGCAGCTCGTCGTCGGTGGCGCCGTAGAGGCCGCAGTCGGTGTGCTGCATGACGACGACGTGCTCCGTGCCGAGGGCGTGGCTGGACAGCGCGAGGCCGCGCAGCACGTCCTCGGTCACCCGGGCGCCGGCGTTGCGCAGGACGTGCGCCTCGCCGGGCCGGAGCCCGAGCGCGGCGAGCACGTCGATGCGCGTGTCCATGCACGTCAGCACGGCGAGGCGGCGGCTCGGCCGCTTGTCCGGCACGGACGCGCGACCGGCGGCGTAGGCACGGTTGGCGGCGACGAGCCGCGAGATCTCGGTCATCGGGCCGAGCCTGCCGCGCCGCCGCCGCGCGACGCAACTCGCCGGGCGGCGCCCGGATAGCCTGGCCGCACGATGGGCGAGCACTACTTCACCCGCACGCCGGCCGGCCCGGAGACCGGGCGCACGGTGGCGTTCCCGCTCGACGGCGTGACCCGCGTGCTGCACGCCTCGTCCGGCGTGTTCAGCCAGGACCGGCTCGACCCCGGCACCGAGGTGCTGCTGCGGCACGCGCCGCGGCCGCCGGCGGAGGGCACGCTGCTCGACCTCGGCTGCGGCTACGGCCCGATCGCCTGCGCCCTCGCGATCCGCTCGCCCGCCGCGACCGTCTGGGCGATCGACGTCAACGAGCGCGCGCTGCGCTGCACCGCCGCCAACGCCGAGCGGCTCGGGCTGCCGCGGGTGCGCGCGGCGTTCCCGGAGGACGTGCCGGACGGCGTGACGTTCGCGGCGATCTACGGCAACCCGCCCATCCGCATCGGCAAGGCCGCGCTGCACGACCTGCTGCTGCGCTGGCTGGCGCGGCTCGCGCCGGGCGGCGCGGCGTACCTCGTCGTGCACCGCAACCTCGGCTCGGACTCGTTGCAACGCTGGCTGCTCGGCGAGGGGTTCGCCTGCGAGCGGCTGCACAGCGAGAACGGCTACCGCGTGCTGCGGGTGGCCGCCGCGTGAGCGGGCCGCTGACCGAGACGGGCATCAAGCGGCTCAACCGCGGCTGGCGCCGCGCGACCGGGGGCCGGCTGCGCGTGGTGCTCGCCGACCTGTCGAACCCGTACAACGTCGGCGCGGTGTTCCGCACCGCCGCCGTGCTCGGCGTGGACCACCTCTACCTCACCGGCAGCACACCGGGACCCGCGCACGCGGGCGTCGCGAAGGTCGCGCTCGGCACCGCCGCCGCGGTGCCGCACTCGGTCGTCGCCACCGTGGCCGAGGCCGTGGCGGCGGCGCGCGCGGACGGGTTCGCCGTGCACGCCGTCGAGCTCGCGGCGGACGCGGTGCCGCTGTCGCGCTGCGCCTTCGGGCCGGACACCTGCCTCGTCCTCGGCAACGAGGCGCACGGCCTGTCCCGCGCCGCGCTCGCCGCCTGCGACTCAGCCGTCTACATCCCGCAGGTCGGCAAGGTCGCGTCCCTCAACGTCGCCACGGCCGCCGCGATCGCGATGTTCGAGGTGCGCCGCCAGGAGTGGTCCGCGCTGCCCGACCCGTAGCCCGGACCGCCCGGCGAAGGGCCCGGGTACATAGTCCCAAGACCGTCCCGACGGGCTATCGTCCCGGCGCCGCGCCCAGGGCAGAGTCCCCTCTTACCGCGCATGCCCGCGCGGGCTTCTGCTGGGGGGGCTTCTCGTGTCGCTTCGCCGCGCGCTGTCCGCGCTCGTCGTCACCACCCTGTCCGTCGCCACGCCGGCCGTCTTCGCCGCGCCCGCGCGCGCCGACCTGCCCGACCCGGTCGACGTCGCCGTCGACCTGCCGGTCTCGTACCCGGACCCGATGGCGTCGCCCGCCTCGGCGGGCGCGTACCTGCCGCCACCGCCGCCGTCGCCGGCCGCGGCGCCGCCGCCGGCGGGCGGGATCGAGGGGACGCTCGCCGACGTCGAGCCGCCGACCGAGGGGTGGACGGTCTACCGGCACTGGAAGCAGAACGGCGACGGGACGGTCTCGGGCGAGTTCTACCTCGGCCCGCAGTTCCGGCCGGTGGCCGGCGAGTGGCTGCCGATCGACCCCGCGCTGACGACGCTGGCGACGGGCGCGGTGTCGAGCGCCGCGTCGCTGCTGCCGACGACGTTCGGCCTGGACACGACGCACCTGCTGGCGCTGACGGTGCCGGGCGGCGTGGTCACGGAGCGCCTGGCCGGGCCGCCGCTGCCGGTCGTGCCGTCGGTGTCGGGGCAGCAGGTGACCTACGGCGACGTCCGCACCGACTCCGACATCCAGCTCGACGTGGGCGTGACCGGCGTCAAGGAGCTGATCGTGCTCGGGTCGGCGGCCGCGCCGACGACGTGGCAGTTCCACCTGTCCGACCCGACCGACGCGCTCGGCGACGTCACGGCGCTCGGCGACGGCGGGTACCGGTTCACCAACCCGGTCGCGCCGGAGACGTACCTGACGCTGCCGGCGCCGTACGCGTACGAGCAGGTGCCGGACGGCGTCGCGCCGCCGGTCTCGCTGGAGAGCGCGCACCAGACGGTGACGAAGGCCGGCGACGGCTACGACGTGACGCTGTCGGTGGACGCGGACTGGCTGTCCGGCAAGTCGTTCCCGATCGTGCTGGACCCGACCGTGCAGTACACGAACACGCAGGTGACGAGCTGGGAGAACTCGGCCGTCAGCTCCGGCAACACCCAGTGCGGCAGCGACGTGCAGGGCTGCTCCGGCTACGTCCCGCCCGCCAGCAACCCGAACGCCATGGGCGCCGCGACGCAGACCGAGAAGGTCGGCACCGTCTACAACATCGACGCCCGGCCGGCGCGCGCGTTCTACAAGTTCGCGACGTCGAACATCCAGTACGGCTCGTCCGTCACGACCGGCAACATCGTGCTCTTCCAGAACGGCTGCTTCGGCTTCGACCCGACGCAGTACCAGTGCGACAAGCACAACTACACGGAGTACTTCTCGCCGTTCAACCGCAACTACACCGTCTCCAACACCTACCGCGAGCTGCGCACGTCGACCGACACCGGGCTCACCGAGTCGCACGCCATCGCGGCGTTCCCCGGCGGCACGCGCACCGCGATCACGTTCGACATCCGGCAGAACATCACCAACTGCGTCCTGTCCGAGTACACCGTCTGCGCGGTCAGCCAGCGGCTGTCCAGCGAGCCGGCGACCGGCAACATCGGCGGCCCGTCGTTCAGCGGCGTCAACGACCCGATCGCCTCGCAGCGCCCGGTCGTCAACATCACCTGGTCGCCGCCGCCGAACGCGCCGCGCAGCGTGACCGCGTCCGCGCCGAACAACACCAGCGTCGCGGTGAGCTGGGTCGCGCCGACGTCCAACGGCGGCCCCGCCGTGACGAGCTACACCGCCGAGCTGTTCACGCCGGACGGCTCGCTGTTCCGCACGCTGAGCTGCGCGAGCTCGGCGACGACGCCGTGCACCTCGCGCACGTTCACCTCGGTGCCGTACGGCACGTACTACGCGAAGGTCTACGCGACGAACAGCGTCGGCGACGGCCCCGAGTCGGCGGCGTCGAACTCCGTCACCCTCTCGCCGGCGCCGGTGCTGACGAAGTCGGTGTCGCCCGCGGCGACGACGACGTTCGGCCGCGGCCAGGAGCTGACGTTCACCCTGCACGTCGTCAACCCCGGCCCGGCGGCGATGAACGTCGACAGCGTCACCGATGCCGTCCCCAGCGGGCTGCTCGCGACGAGCACCCCGGTGACGCTGGGCGGCAGCGCCTGCGGCACCCTCTGCTCGTTCAGCGGCAGCACGCTCGACGTCGGCCTGTTCAGCGTGCCCGCGAACGGCGCGGTGGACATCGTCTACAAGGCCGTCGCCGTCGGCGCCGAGCGCGCCTGCTCCACCGCGACGAACAGCGCCCGCGCCGCGAACGCCTACGGCGCCTCCACGTCGGCCGTCACGGTGACGATCTGCGACACCGCGCTCGGCGTCGAGAACTGGTGGTCCTACGTCCGCACCGAGGTCGCGGCCGAGTCCGACGCGATGGTCAACGTCGCGAACGGCAACCTCGTCGTGCGGGCGACCGACTCCACGCCCACCCAGGCGCACGGCCGCCTCGGCTACCTGCTGCGCCGCACCTACAACAGCATGGACACCAACGTCCTGACGCTGCCGGGCTCCATCGGCGCCGGCTGGCAGCTCAACCTCGGCGAGGTCAGCGACGTCAGCGGCGCCGGGGTGCTCGCGAACAACATCTCGGTGCCGACCGGCATGGGGCCGCTGACGCCGATGGCGGTCACGCTCGTCGACCGTGACGGCACCCGGCACGTGTTCCGGTTCAGCTCGCTCGCGACCAGCGTCTCGCTCGGCTCCGTCACCAGCGGCACCGCGCTCGGGTCGCTGCTGCCCCGCGTGCTCGACGTCACGAAGTACGCCAACGTCTGCGTCGACGGCACCTACACGTCGCCGCCCGGCGTGCACCTGAGCCTCTACCGCTACGTCGGCGTCTCCTCCTCCGGCTGCGGGTCGCTCTCCTCCGGCGTCGTGCTCGGCTTCGCCGCCGTCCGCACCGACCGCCTGCGCACCGAGTACTCGTGGAACGGCCGGCTGCTGAGCATGGTCGACGGCAGCGGCGTCGAGCTGCGCTACAAGTACGAGCAGCTCCCGCTGGCGGCCGCCGACCTGGGCCGGCTCACCGACGTGTACGAGAGCCGGCTGCTGCCCAACGGCAGCACCCCGTGCGCGTTCGGTGGCGGGAACGGCTGCCGCGGGTACCGCCTCAGCTACGGCGCGAACAACGTCGACGTCACGGACGGCGCGGGCCGCACCACGCGGTACATGCTGGACAACGCGACCCCGCGCCACCTCGTCCAGGTCATCAACCCGCCAGAGGTCGTCTCCGGGGGCCCCAGCGACCACGTGTCGTACACGTACGACGGCTTCGGCGACGACTGCGACGGCGTCACGACCAACGCGACCGGGCAGCTCTGCTCCGTCACCGACGCGCGCGGCAAGACGACGCGGTTCGGCTACGGCGCGGCGCCGCTCGGGCCGAAGCGCGTGACGAGCGTCCGCGACCGGCGGCTCGTCACGACGACGCTCTCCTACTTCTCCTCGCCCGACTACGTCACCGCCGACCGCGGCACCGAGCGCGTCCGCTACCTGAACATCGACCCGCTCGGCCGCGTCGGCGAGGTGGACGAGGGCAACACCTCCGACGTCTACCTGCGCCAGACGGTCAACACGTGGGACGGCACGGGCTGCCGCGCCGGCACCACCGCCGGCGACAACAACCTCTGCCGCGTCGCGCGGACGTCGTTCACGGCGGCCACGCCGAACGAGGTCACCGACTTCTACTACAGCCCCGAGGGCGAGCTGCTCGCGCAGAAGAAGGCGAACCCGGGCGGCACCCCGGCGTCGCTGGACACGACGTACGACCAGTACACGCAGTACGTCCGCGCCGACGGCACGACCACCGTCGTCGCCGACACCGCCACCGGCAACGGCGGCACGACGTCGGGCGTCCGCCCGACCGGCGGCTCGCCGACGCTGTACGTGATCTCCGACCGGATCGGCATGCTCCCGCCGCGCGGCAACGCCGCCGGGGCGGCGTACGCCAACTACAAGACGGTCTACAACGTCGCCCGCAGCACCACGGCGAACCCGAACGCCGTGCCCGGGACCTCGCAGTCCTGCGCCTCGCGCAACTCCGGCTCGCTCTGCTCGCTGTCGGAGCCCCACGAGGGCACGACCAAGGCTGTCACGACCTACGACTACGACACGTACGGCCAGCGCACGGTCATGTCGCCGCCGCAGGGGAGCGCGTACTACTACGAGTACTACCCGGACACCGCGCGCGACCTGTCCGGCTGGGTCTCCGCCGGCGGCTGGATGAAGGACGTGTGGGCCGTCGGGCAGGGGCCGCAGGGCGCGTTCGTGGCGTTCGCCTACGACGCCGCCGGCAACGTCGTCCGCACCTGGGACCGCAACAAGACCGCGGGCCAGTACCCGGGCTCGTTCCAGCCGGCCACCGCGCCCGGCTACGCCGAGGCGCTGTACGGCTCGCTCTCCCGCCCGTGGCGCTACGTCACCTCGCAGCGCGACCCGCTCGGCAACACCACCGAGACCACGGTCGACCGCAACGGCAACCCGCTCACGACGCGACCGCCGCGCGGCACCGCGGCCGGCTCGGCGGCCTACGACGTGACGCGGACGTTCGACGACGCCGGCAACGTGCTGACCGAGCTGGCGCCGGCCGAGGCCGCGGCGAACAAGCCGACGACCTACACCTACGACGCGTTCGGCAACCGCACGTCGGTCACCGACCCGAACGGCTCGGTGACCGTGACGCTCTACGACAGCGTCAACCGCCCGACGACGACGCGCTTCACCCGCGGGGCGTTCCCGACGGACGGCACGCAGCCCGCCGGCTGCCAGCAGTCGGCGACCACGACGGCGGACGCGCCGCTGCCCACCGGCAAGCTCGCCTGCTCGCGCTCGCAGTCCTACGACGGCGTCGGCAACGTCCTCACCCGGACCGACCCGGACGCCCAGACCACGACGTTCACGTACGACGCCGTGCACCGGCAGGTCAAGCAGGTCGTGCCGCGCAACGACGGCGTGCTCGGCACGCTGCGCACCGACACCGTCTACGACGCCGACGGCCACGTCACCGACGTCTGCCCGCCGCGCAGCTTCGCGGAGGGCGGCGCGACCGCCTGCGCCGCGACGGACCCGTACGGCACGCACACGACGTACGACGAGGCGGGGCGTGCCCGCACGGTGACGACGTACCGGACCGCGGGCGGCCCCGCGCTGACCACGACGTTCGGGTACGACGTGAACGGCAACCGCACGACGGTCACCGACGCGAACGGCCACACGGTCACCAACACGTACGACAACGTCAACCGGCTGGCCTCGACGACCGTGCCGCGCGACGCGGGCACCGACAGCGTCACGTGGTTCCGCTACGACCCGGTCGGCAACCTGCTGTCCAAGACCGAGCCGGGCGTGATCGACAACGGCACCGGCGTCGACGGCGACCTCACCATCGACGGGTCGACCTACAACGCGGCCAACCCGTACGTCATGGCGACCGGCAAGAACTTCCGCAACCTGACGCTCGTCAACGGCGCGGTGGTCACCGTCGCGCCGTGGAACGGCGCGAGCGGCGGCCGGCTGGACATCCGCGCCACCGGCACCGTCTCCATCTGCTCGAGCTGCTCCATCGACGTCAGCGGCAAGGGCCCGGCCGGCTCCGCGGGGAGCACGTCGGTCACGGCGCCCGCGGCGACCGCGGCCGGCGCCGGCCCGGGCGGCGGCGGCTCGCCCGGTGCCGTCAACGGCGGCGGCGGCGGTGGCGGCGGCCACGCGTCCTACGGCATGCCCGGCACCACGGTCACCGGCGGCGGCGCCGCCGGCGACGGCGGCCAGCCGTACGGCTCGGCGACCATCACCGGCACCGGCGGCATCACCGAGCTCGGCTCCGGCGGTGGCGGCGGCGGTGCGGGCGGCGTCAACGGCGGCGGCAACGGCGGCAGCGGCGGCGGCTACGTCCGCATCGTCGCCAACCGGCTCACGAACGACGGCGCCATCAGGGCCGACGGCAAGCCCGGCCAGAGCGGGACGACCGGCGTCGGCGGCAGCGCGGGCGGCGGCGGTGGCGGCGGCTCCGGCGGCTCGGTCTGGATCACCGCGACCCAGCTCCGGTCCGGCGGCGGCCCCTACCTCGGCACCGTCACGGAGTACGGCGCGGCCGGCGGCTCCGGCTCGACCGCCGGCGGCTCGGGCGCCAACGGCTTCACCCGCGTCGACAGCGACGTCCCCGGCTACACGCCGGTCGGCCGGATCACGGCGTACAGCTACGACGCCGACAACCGGCTGGTCGACACCGTCGTCGCGTCGTCGTCGTTCGACGCCGCGAGCGCCGGCACCACCTCGTCCGACGGCGGCCGGAACGTCCGGACGCGCATCGTCTACGACGCCGACGGCCACGTCGCCGGCCGGTACGAGCCGCGCGCGTTCGCGACGTCCACGACGTCGCCGGACCCGCGCTACCTCACCCGCGCCGACTTCGACGCCGACGGCCGCGTCTCCGCGACGTACTCGCCGCGGTACGACACGGCGGTCACGCCGGACCTCGGGATCGGCGGCACGCAGAACGCGCAGTGCCCGACCGGCGCGTCGCCGCAGACGGTGGCGGGCCTCCCGTCCTACCCCGCGTCGACCGGCGTCTGCGTCTCGCGGTTCGGCTACGACTACGCCGGCAACCTGACGCGGATCACGCTGCCGACGTCGAACGGCACGGACAACCGGTACCTGACGACCACCTACACCGACGACAACCTGGCCGCGACGACGACCGCCCCCGACCCGGCGCAGCCGTCGGCCACGGCGCGAGCCACCACGGCCCGGACGATCTACGACGGCAGCGGCCGCCCGGTGCGGGTGACCGACGCGCTGAACCACCAGACGGTGACGACCTACACCGCCGACGGCCTGGTGGCGTCGGTGAGCGGGCAGCCGGCGAGCGACTCGACGACGAACCACTTCGCCGAGTACCTGTACGACGCCGCCGGCCAGCGCACGCGGTCGACGACGTGGCTGAACCACGCCGTGCCGCCCGCGACGCAGGCGACGCCGGTCCTGCGGGTCTCGTCCACGACCTACTACACCGACGGCCGGGTCAAGGACGTCTACGGCACCGGCACGAGCGCGACCGACCCGGCGCGCGACCGGACGTCGTACACGTACGACAACGTCGGCAACCCGACGCAGGTCAAGTCGCCGTCGGCCAACGCCGGCGACGCGAACAACACGGCCGGCGTCGCGACCGTCAACACGTACACGTACGACAACCTGCTGCTCACGAGCACCGTCCCGGTCGCGGCCAACGGCAGCTCGCTGCGCCGCACGACCTACGGCTACGACGCGGCCGGCCACAAGGCCAGCGTCGGCAGCGCCCTGGTCAACGCGTCCGGCACGGTGACGCAGAACGGTGGCACGCAGCGGTTCGCGTACTACCCGGACGACCGGATGTCGCAGCAGACGGGCCGCAACGGCGAGACCATCGCCCTGCAGTACGACCCGGCCGGGCACGCCACCTCGGTGGTGGCGACCCCGACCACCGGCTCGGCGGTCACGACCACCGCGACGTACTGGCTCGACGGGCTGGTGCGGACGGTGACCGAGCGCGGGCACACGTCGCAGGCGTCGTACGACGCCTCCGGCCACCGCGCCGCGACCGCCGAGGTCGTCGACGCCACGGGCGCGCGCACGCTCAGCACGTTCGGCTACTCGGACGCCGGCCAGGTCACCGGCATGACGTCCGACGTCACCGGCACGACCCGCGGCTGGGGGTACGACTCCGCCGGCCGTCTCGCGACGGCCACCATCCCCAACGGCACCACCGTCACGCGCACGTACAACCCCGACAACACGCTGGCGACGCAGAGCCTGACGGCGAACGCCACCGGCGCCGCGCTGGCCCGGTGGGACTACACGCACGACCCGATGGGCCGGATCAGGGCCGCGAACCGCGGCACGTCGTCGGCGCCGTCGCTCGACTGCGCGCCGGCGCCGGCGAGCCTGCCGGCCGGGCTGCACTGCTTCGACTACGACAGCGCCGGGCGGCTGTCCCAGTTCAAGGACGCCACCGCGGACCGCGCGCTGGCGTGGGACCACGACGGCAACCGCCTCTCGTACGGCCCGTCCGGCAACGCCGCGACGTTCTCGTACAACGCCGACGACTCGCTCGCGACCAGCCAGGCCGGCCCGTCCGCCCCGGTGCGCCACGAGACGTACGCGCCGTTCGGCGGCCGGACCGGCGACGAGTGCACGACGCTCACCTACGACGGCTTCGACCGCCTCGCGTCCAGCGTCGGCACCGGCATCACCGGCTGCGCCAGGGCCCGCACGGACTACACGTACGACGGCCTCGACCGGCAGGTGACGAGGGCGGAGTCCGGCACGGGCGCGGTCACGCCAGGGACCACGTCGGTCTACTACGACGCGCTCAGCAGCCGCCTGCTCCAGGAGGTCATGCCCGACGGCGCCGTCGTCGACTACGGCATGGTCGGCGGGTCGCCGGTGTCGGTGCGCCGCACCGGCTCGCAGGCGGCGACGCAGTACCTGACGGACGACGGCATGGGGTCGGTCTCCACCGCGACCACCACGTCCGGCGCCGTCGCGTGCAGCCTGCGGTACGACCCGTTCGGCGGGCCGCTGAACCCGCAGAGCGACGCCAACGCCTGCTCCACGGGCTCGACGCCGTCGTCGCTGCTCTACCGCGAGTCCCGGCGGGACCAGGTCACCGGCGCGTACCAGCTCGGTTCGCGGACCTACGACCCGGCGCAGGCGAGCTTCCTCACGCCGGACACGTTCCGCTCGGCGCCGTCGTCCGCGGACCTCGGTGTCGGCACCGACCCGCTCATGCGGAACACGTACACCTACGTCAACGGCGACCCGGTGAACTGGTCCGACCCGGACGGCCACCGCCGGCCGGAGGACTGGCTCGGCGCGGACCCGAAGCCGTACACGTTCCCGAAGGGGACGCGGGTCCGGGGCGACCACTGGCAGCACGACACCGCGGTGATCCTGTCGGTGGAGGCGGCGTTCGAGGCGGCGCCGGCGGGCAGCCAGATCTGCGCGGACGTCCCGGGGATGCAGGTGGACCTGCCGGGCCTGCCGGGCTGCCTCATCCCGCGGGACGGCGTGTCGAAGGACCACTGGTACCGTCCCGACCTGGTCGTGCTCGACCCGAGCGGCGTGTACCACGTGTACGAGATCAAGCCGGATACGCCGTCGCAGGTGTCGAAGGGGGCGAAGCAGCTGAAGCGGAACCTCGACGCGATGGGCAGCCTCGGCCTCAAGGCGGTCGCCGGCCACCCGCTGCCGCCCAAGGAGCTGAACTTCGGGACGTTCGCGTTCCGGGTCTTCGACTCCACGCGGGCAGGCGTCCGGGTGTACCGGTGGGACCGCTACGAGAAGGAACCGGTGCGGGTGCCGCACCCCACGCCGCAGGCGGCGCCGACGCCGCAGTCGGTCCGGGCCCCGGAGCCGACGTCGGAGCCGACGCCGGTCCAGACGCTGACGCCGCAGCCGATCCCGCACCCCGAGCCCGTCTCGATGTGCGGGTGGGCCACCGGCTTCGGGATCGAGTGCGAGGAGCCGCCGATCCTCCCGTCCTGGCTCTCGCCGGTCGCCAAGGTCGTCGGCGCCATCGGCAGCAGCCTCCGGTGGGTCGGCGAGGGCATCAAGGAGGGTGCGGTGTCCGTCGAGGAGGGCGTCGAGGAGTGCGTCGCCTCGGAGTGCTTCGTCGGAGCGCTTTGACCCACGCGCTCCGGCTCGAGCTGGACACGCGGGCCGCCCCGGAGGACGCCGGGGCGGCCGCCGCGTCGTTCCTCCTGGCGGCGAGCGACCTCGTCGGCGGGCTCGTCGCGGCCGCGGCGGCGCGGACCGGCGACCGCGTCGTGGCCGCCGGCACCCGCGGCCCGGGCACGGTGGCGTTCTCGCTCGCGACCGCCGCCCGCGGCGGCAGCGGCGCGCGCGGCTCGCGCGGCGGCGTCTCGCCGAAGCGGCTGGCCGCGGCGGCGGCGCAGCTCCGGGACGGCGTGCTGGCGACGGTCGAGGTCGAGGCCGGCACGGCGCCGGGGCCGGTGCGGCGCCGGCTGCTCGCGCTGGTCGAGGTCGACTACCGGGGCGCGTGGCTCAACCCGGAGTCCGCCCACCTGCTCTCCGTCCACCTCGACCTCGGCCTGCTGGACGCGCTGGGCGAGACGGCGGCGGTGGCGGACCGGCTCTGGTCGCTCGCGGCGGAGGTCGGGCCCGGGCTGGGCGCGGTCGGGGGGTTCCTGGTCGAGACGGCGGAACAGGCGAGCCGGACGCGCGAGGAGGACGCGGCCGGGTACGGCCACGACTACGGCCTCCGGCTGGTCGACCGCCAGGTCCGCGGCGCCGGCTGGGGCACGCTGCTGCCGCCGGCCGCCGTCGACATGCTCGGCGGCGCGGACCGCGTCGCCGCCGAGGCGCCGGTCGCCGCCGCGGTGCCGTTCCCGAACGGCGCCGCGTGGCTGCGGCTGGCGGGCGCGTTCCCGCCGGCGGAGGGCGCGCTGGACCGGCTGCGGGCGTACCTCGGGCCGGTGCTGCCGCGCGAACGCCGCCCCCGCTCGGTGCCGGACGCGTGACCGGCCGCGGGTAGCCCGGCGTCCTGACGCCACACCCGCCCGGCCCGGGTGACTTCGGCGCGCGCGGGTAGCCGTCCCGCCGACGGCGGCGCGGGCGGGAGCGACAGTGGCGAAGATGCGGTGGAACGCGACGTTCGCCATGGCCGTGGGCGGCATGGTCGGCGGCGGCATCTTCTCGGTGCTCGGCGTCGTGCTGGACCTGGCCGGACCGTGGTTCCTGCTGAGCTTCGCGCTCGCGGGCGCGATCGGCTTCCTCACCGCGACGTCGTACGCCGGGCTGGCGCGCGAGTACGGCGAGGGCGGGGCGTTCCGCTTCCTGCACGAGACCGGGCGCGGCACGGTGAGCGGGCTGCTGTCGTGGCTGCTCGTCGCGGGCTACGTGCTGACGATCGGCGTCTACGCGTACACGTTCGGGCACTACGTCGTGGCGGCGACGGGCGGCGGCGCGGCGGTCGAGCGCGTCGTCGGCGCGGCGGTCGTGGCGGCGTTGACGCTGCTGAACCTCCGCGGCGTGCAGGCGAGCGCGCGGGCCGAGGTGGTGGCGGTGTGGACCAAGCTCGCGGTGCTGGCGTTGCTCGCGGTCGTGGGCATCGCGCGGTGGGCGCCGCACCGGATCGGCGACGGGGCGCCGTCGCACGGCGCCACCGGCGTGCTGGTCGGCGCGGCGGCGATCTTCATGGCGTACCAGGGGTTCGAGCTGCTGACCTACGACTACGACGACATCAGGGACCCGCGCCGGACGCTGCCGCGCGCGATGCTCCCGGCGGTCCTGACGACGGTGGCGATCTACTGCGCGGTCGGGCTGGCGGCGGCGATGCTCGTCGGCGGCGGACGCCTGGTGGAGCGCGGCGACGTCGCGCTGGCGGTCGCCGGGCAGGCGGCGGCGGGCGACGCGGGCCGGGTCGTCGTCTGCGTGGCGGCGGCGCTGTCGGCGGCGTCGGCGATCAACGCGACGCTGTTCGCGACGGCGCGGCTCTGCCGCCGGATCGCGGGCCACGGCGAGCTGCCGGAGTGGCTGGCCAGCACGACCTGCGACGGCGTCCCGGCGCGCGGCGTCGTCGTGCTCGGGGTCTGCGGCGCGGTGCTGGCGGCGGCCGGCGGGCTGGGCGTGCTGGTCGAGGCGGCGAGCACGACGTTCCTCGTGACGTTCGCCGTCGTGAACGCCGTGGCCGCGCGGCGGCTGACCTCGTGGCGGTGGGCGTCGGCGCTCGGCGCGGTCGCGGCCACGCTGGCGGCGGTCGTCGTCGTGGTCCGGCTCGCGGTCGAGGAGCCGTTCGCGCTGGTCGCGCTGGGGGCGCTGACGGTGGCCGCGGCGGCCGCTCGGCGGTGGACCGGCCGCCGCGGCCCGGACGTCACCGACGCATCTTCTTCAATGTCTATGTCTACCTTCCGCTCCTCGGGGTAGCCGAGGGAGTCGGGCCCCGCGCAGGGGCGCCGTGGCCCGCGCGCGGGCCACCGACGGAGGAGGCGGCTTTCCTTGACGACCGTGCTGGTCACCGGCGGCGCCGGGTTCATCGGCGCCCACCTCGCGGGCAGGCTGCTCGAGGAGGGCCACACGGTCCGGCTCCTCGACTCGCTGATCCCGCAGGTGCACGGCGACACCGACCGCCCCGCGTACCTGCCGGACGACGCCGAGCTGATCGTGGGCGACGTGCGCGACCCGGAGGCGGTGCGCAAGGCGCTCGACGGCGTCGACCGCGTCGTCCACCTGGCCGCTCGCGTCGGCGTCGGCCAGAGCATGTACGAGATCGCCGAGTACACCAGCGTCAACGACATCGGCACCGGCGTGCTGCTGCAGGCGCTGGTGGAGACGCCGGTCGAGCGGCTGGTCGTCGCGTCCTCGATGAGCGTGTACGGCGAGGGGCTCTACACCGGCCCGGACGGCGCGTTCGTGCCACCGGTGGACCGGACGCGCGAGCGGCTCGCGGCCGGACAGTGGGAGCCGGTCGGGCCGGACGGCGAGGAGCTGACTCCGGTCCCGACGCCGGAGACCAAGCCGCCGTCGCTGGCCAGCGTCTACGCGCTGACCAAGTACGACCAGGAGCGGCTCTGCCTGCTCTACGGCGACGCGTACCAGGTGCCGACGACCGCGCTGCGGTTCTTCAACGTCTACGGGCCGTACCAGGCGCTGTCCAACCCGTACACCGGCGTGCTGGCCATCTTCGCCAGCCGGCTGCTCAACGACCGGCCGCCGTTGATCTTCGAGGACGGCGAGCAGCGCCGCGACTTCGTCAGCGTCAGCGACATCGCCCGCGCCTGCTCGCTCGCGCTGTCGACGCCGGAGGCGGCCGGGCAGGTGCTCAACGTCGGCAGCGGCGAGAGCGTCTCGGTCAACGAGATCGCCCGCCGCCTCGCCCGCATCCTCGGCAAGGAGCACCTGGCGCCGGAGGTCAACGGCAAGTACCGCGTCGGCGACATCCGCCACTGCTTCGCCGACATCACCAAGGCGGGCAAGGTGCTCGGCTACCGGCCCGAGGTGACGTTGGAGGCCGGCATGACCGAGCTGGCGGAGTGGCTGGCCGGGCAGACCGCGGTCGACTCGGTGGACGCGGCGGCGGCCGAGCTGGCCCGGCGGGGGCTGACGGTATGACCGGCCGCAACGTCGTCACCGGCGGCGCCGGCTTCGTCGGCACCAACGTCGCCGACCGCCTGCTGCGCGCGGGCGAGCGGGTCGTGGTGCTGGACGACTTGTCCCGCGCCGGCGTGGACGAGAACCTCCGCCGCCTGCAGCGCGCGCACGGCGACGCCGTCGAGGTCGTGAAGGGCGACGTGCGCGACCCGGCCACCGTGCGCTCGGTGGTGCGGGGGGCGACGCGCGTCTTCCACTTCGCCGCGCAGGTCGCGGTCACGACGAGCGTGGACGACCCGGTGCACGACTTCGGCGTCAACCTCGGCGGCACCGTCACGCTGCTGGAGGAGCTGCGCCGGCTGGACACGCCGCCGACGCTGCTGTTCACCTCCACCAACAAGGTCTACGGCGGCCTCGAGGACGTGACCGTCGAGCGCCGCGGCGAGCGGTACGAGCCGGCGGACGCGGCGTACCGCGAGCACGGCATCGGCGAGGACCGGCCGTTGCGGTTCTCCAGCCCGTACGGCTGCTCGAAGGGCGGCGCCGACCAGTACGTCCTCGACTACGCGAAGTCGTACGGCCTGCCGACGGTGGTCTTCCGTATGTCGTGCATCTACGGCCCGCACCAGTGCGGCAACGAGGACCAGGGCTGGGTCGCGCACTTCCTCATGCGCGCGCTGGACCGGGCGCCGATCACGCTCTACGGCGACGGCCGGCAGGTGCGCGACGTGCTGTTCGTGGACGACCTGGTCGACGCGATGCTGCTCGCGACCGACCGCGTCGGCGAGTGGTCCGGCGAGGCGTTCAACATCGGCGGCGGCCCGGCCAGCACGGTGAGCCTGCTGGAGCTGCTCGACCTGATCGGCTCGCTGGAGGGCCGCCGGCCCGAGGTGGCGTTCGGCGACTGGCGGATCGGCGACCAGCGCTGGTACGTCAGCGACACGCGGCGCTTCGCCGACGCGACCGGCTGGCGGCCGCGGGTCGGCGTCCGCGAGGGCGTGGAGCGGCTGCACGCGTGGCTGCGCGCCGAGCGCGCGGGGGCGAGCTGAACGCCCGCGCCGCCGTCGTCGCCGCGCCCCGGCGCGCGGAGCTGACGACCGTTCCGGTCGGCGACCCCGGCCCGGGCCAGGTGCTGGTCGAGGTCGAGGGCGGCGGCGTCTGCGGCTCCAACCTGCCGGTGTGGGAGGGGCGGCCGTGGTTCGCGTACCCGCTGGCGCCGGGCGCGCCGGGGCACGAGGCGTGGGGCGTCGTGTCGGTCGTTGGCGACGACGTCGCCGGGCTCGCGGCGGGCGACCGGTTCGCGCTGCTCGCGGACAACGCGTTCGCGGACACCCTCCTGGTCGACGCCGAGCGGTGCGTGCGGGTGCCGCCCGAGGTGACCGGGCCGTTCCCCGGCGAGGCGCTCGGCTGCGGGTTCAACGTCGCCGCGCGCAGCGGCTTCGCGGCCGGGCAGACGGTCGCGGTCGTCGGCATCGGCTTCATCGGCGCGCTCGTCGTGGCGCTGGCCGCGCGGGCGGGGGCGGAGGTCGTGGCGGTGTCGCGGCGGCCGTTCTCGCTGGACGTGGCGAAGACGATGGGCGCGCACGAGCTGGTCTCGCTGGACGACGCGGCGCGGTGGGCGGAGCGGTGCGACGTGGTGGTCGAGGCGGTCGGCGCGCAAAGCACGCTCGACCTGGCCGGCGGGCTGGTCAAGGTGCGCGGCCGGTTGGTGATCGCCGGCTTCCACCAGGACGGCCCGCGCACCGTCGACGTGCAGTCGTGGAACTGGCGCGGCATCGACGTCGTCAACGCGCACGAGCGCGAGCTCGCCGTGCAGGTCGCCGGCGTGCGCGCGGCGGCCGAGGCGGTCGCGACCGGGCGGCTCGACCCGACGCCGCTCTACACGCACACCTACCCGCTGGCGCGGCTGGGCGAGGCGATGGACGCGATGGCGTCACGGCCGAACGGCTTCCTCAAGGCGCTGGTGACCCGGTGAGGCTCGGCTTCCTCGGCGTGGGCTGGATCGGCCGCAACCGGCTCGAGGCGGTCGCGGCGGCCGGGCTGGCGCCCGCGCCGCTCGTCGCCGACGCGTCGCCGGACGCCGCGCGCGCCGCCGCCGGCGCGGTCGGCGGGACGGTCGTGGACCCGGACGAGCTGCTGCGTTCGGCCGCGATCGACGGCCTGGTGATCGCGACGCCGAGCGCGCTGCACGCGGACCAGGCCGTCGCCGCGCTGGACCGCGGTGTCGCCGTCTTCTGCCAGAAGCCGTTGGGGCGCAACGCTTCCGAGGCCGAGGCGGTCGTCGCCGCCGCCCGCCGCAACGACCTGCTGCTCGGCGTGGACCTGTCGTACCGGCACCTCACCGCTGTCTCCCGGCTGCGCGAGGCCCTCGGCGAGATCGGCGACGTGTACGCGGCGGATCTGGTGTTCCACAACGCGTACGGGCCGGACAAGGCGTGGTTCACCGACCCGGCGCTGTCCGGCGGCGGCTGTGTGGTCGACCTCGGCATCCACCTGGTGGACCTGGCGCTGTGGCTGCTCGGCGACGCGAAGGTCGACGACGTGTCGGCGCGGCTGTTCGCGCGGGGCCGGCCGCTCGGCCCGGACCCGGACGTCTGCGAGGACCACGCCGTCGCGACGCTCGGGCTCTCGACGGGCGCGGTGGTGTCGCTGGCCTGCTCGTGGTTCCTGCCGGCCGGGCAGGACGCCGTGATCGGCGCGACGTTCTACGGCACCCGCGGCGGCGTCGCGCTGGCGAACGTCGGCGGCTCGTTCTACGACTTCGCGGCGTACCGGTTCGACGGCACGTCGCGCACGACGCTGGCGGAGCCGCCGGACGACTGGGGCGGCCGCGCGGCGGTCGAGTGGGCGCGGCGGCTCGGGGCGGGCGAGCGGTTCGACCCGGCCAACGACGAGCTGGTCGCGGTCGCGTGCGTCCTCGACCGGGTCTACGGCCGATGACCCGCGTGCTGATGACGGCCGACGCGGTCGGCGGCGTCTGGACCTACGCGGTGGAGCTGGCGGACGCGCTGGCGCGGCACGGCGTCGCGACGACGATCGCGACGATGGGCCGCGCGCCGTCGCCGGCGCAGCGCGCGGCGGCCGCCGCGCACGACCTGCGGGAGAGCACGTTCGCGCTGGAGTGGACGGACGACCCGTGGCGCGACGTCGATGCGGCGGGCGAGTGGCTGCTCGGGCTGGCGGCCGAGGTGCGGCCGGACGTCGTGCACCTCAACGGCTACGCGCACGCCGCGCTCCCGTGGCCCGCGCCGGTCGTGGTCGTCGCGCACTCGGACGTGCTGTCGTGGTTCCGCGCGGTGCGCGGCACCGAGGCGCCGGCGGAGTGGGACGAGTACCGGCGCCGCCTCGCGCGCGGCCTGGACGCGGCGGGCGCGCTGGTCGCGCCGACCCGCGCGGTGCTCGACGGCATGGGCCGCGACGGCGTCGTGATCCCGAACGCGCGCAGCGCTAGCTGGGTGCGTGCCGTGCCGAAGGAGCCGTTCGTGCTGGCGGCCGGGCGGGCGTGGGACGAGGCGAAGAACGTCGCCGCGCTGCGCCGGGTCGCGCTGCCGTGGCCGCTGGTCGTCGCGGAGGACCGGCCGTTCGCGGAGGTGGCGGGGCTGCTGTGCCGGGCGGCGGTGTTCGCGCACCCGGCGCGGTACGAGCCGTTCGGGCTGGCGTCGTTGGAGGCGGGGCTGGCCGGGTGCGCGCTGGTGCTCGGCGACGTTCCGTCGCTGCGCGAGGTGTGGGGCGACGCGGCGGTCTACGCCGACCCGGCCGACGACGCCGCGCTCGCGGCGCTCCTCGGCTCGCTGGCGGAGGACCCTGCCGCCGTGCGCGACCTCGGCGCGCGGGCCCGGGCGCGGGCGCTGACCTACTCGCCGGAGCGCCAGGCCGTTGCCTACCTCGCCGTCTATGCCGGCCTCGCCGGGGCCAGGGGGGCCGCATGAGGATCGTGCTGTTCTGCCACTCGCTGTGGTCCGACTGGAACCACGGCAACGCGCACTTCCTGCGCGGCGTCGTCACCGAGCTCCAGGAGCGCGGGCACGAGGTGCGCGTCCACGAGCCGCTGGACGGGTGGAGCCGCAGCAACCTCGTGGTCGAACACGGCCGGGCCGCGATCGACGACGCGATGGCGGCGTTCCCGCACCTGCGGTCGACGTCGTACGACCCGGCCGCGCTGGACATGCCGGCCATGACCGAGGGCGCGGACCTGGTGCTCGTGCACGAGTGGAACGAGCCCGCGCTCGTCGCCGCCGCCGGCGCGCACAAGGCGGACGGCGGGTACCGGCTGCTGTTCCACGACACGCACCACCGCGCCGTCACCAAGCCGGAGGAGATGGCCCGCTACGACCTGCGCGAGTACGACGGCGTGCTGGCGTTCGGCGGCGTGATCCGCGACCTGTACCTGGACCGCGGCTGGGCCAAGCAGGCGTGGACCTGGCACGAGGCGGCCGACGTGCGGACGTTCCAGCCGGTCGACGGCGTGCCACGCCGCGGGGACCTGGTCTGGATCGGCAACTGGGGCGACGGCGAGCGGACGAGGGAGCTGCACGAGTTCCTGCTCGGGCCGGTGCGGCGGCTCGGCCTGCGCGCGCAGGCGTACGGCGTGCGCTACCCGGACGACGCGGTGCGCGCGCTCGCCGACGCGGGCATCCGCTACGGCGGCTGGCGCGCCAACCACCGCGCGCCGCTCGCGTTCGCCGCGCACGGCGTCACCGTGCACGTGCCGCGCCGGCCGTACGTCGAGGCGTTGCCGGGCATCCCGACGATCCGGCCGTTCGAGGCGCTGGCCTGCGGCATCCCGCTGGTCTGCGCGCCGTGGGACGACGCGGAGGGGCTGTTCACGCCGGGCGCCGACTACCTCACGGTCGCGAACGGCCGGGAGATGGAGCGCGCGCTGGACGACGTGCTGCACGACGCCGCGCTGGCCGCGTCGCTGCGCGAGCACGGGCTGCGCACCATCCGCGACCGGCACACCTGCGCGCACCGCGTGGACGAGCTGCTCGCCATCTGCCGCACCGACCTCGGCCTGGAGGGCTGATGGAGATCGCGTTCTTCGGGTCCAGCCTGGTCTCGGCGTGGTGGAACGGCGCCGCGACCTACTACCGCGGCATCGTGCGCGGGCTGCACGAGCTCGGCCACGACGTGACGTTCTACGAGCCGGTCGCGTACGAGCGGCAGGAGCACCGCGACATCCCCGACCCGGACTGGGCGCGCGTCGTCGTGTACCCGGCCGAGTCGCCGTCCGGCGTGCGCGACGTGGTGGCGCGCGCGCGGTCGGCGGACGTCGTGGTCAAGACCAGCGGCGTCGGCGTGTACGACGACGTCCTCGAGGACGCGGTCGCCGCGCTGGACGGGCCGGCGGTGCGGATCTTCTGGGACGTCGACGCGCCGGCCACGCTGGCCCGGCTCGACGCCGACGAGGCGGACCCGTTCCGCGCGCTGCTGCCGGCCTACGACCTGGTGCTGACCTACGGCGGCGGCGCGCCGGTCGTGGACCGCTACCTCGGCCTCGGCGCGAAGGACTGCGTCGTCGTCTACAACGCGTTCGACCCGCGCACGCACTTCCGCGTCGAACCGGACCCGCGGTTCGCCTGCGACCTGGCGCTGCTCGCGAACCGGCTGCCGGACCGCGAGGAGCGGATCGAGGAGTTCTTCCTGCGCGCGGCCACGCTGCTGCCGGAGCGGTCGTTCCTGCTCGGCGGCAACGGCTGGGACGGCAAGCCGCTGCCGCCCAACGTGCGCGCGATCGGCCACGTCGGCACCGAGGAGCACAACGCGTTCAACTGCACGCCGCTCGCCGTCCTCAACGTCACCCGCGACAGCATGGCCGCCAACGGCTGGTCGCCGGCGACCCGCGTCTTCGAGGCGGCGGGCGTCGGCGCCTGCCTGCTCACCGACGCGTGGCAGGGGATCGAGGACTTCCTGGCGCCGGGTGGCGAGGTGCTCGTCGCCGCGGACGGGGCGGAGGTGGCCGCGCACCTGGCGGCGCTGACCCCGGTGTCCGCGCGGGAGGTCGGGTCGCGGGCGGCGGACCGGGTGCTCCGCGACCACACCTACGCGCAGCGCGCCGCGCAGGTCGACGCGCTGCTGCGGGAGCGCGCGTGAACGTCGTCCTCCTCGGCCTCTCCGTCACCTCCTCGTGGGGCAACGGCCACGCGACCAACTACCGCGCGCTGATGCGCGCGCTGGCCGCGCGCGGCGACGACGTGACGTTCCTCGAACGCGACGTTCCCTGGTACGCCGCGAACCGCGACCTGCCCTCCCCGCCGTGGGGGCGGACCGTGCTGTACGGCTCGCTGCCCGAGCTGACCGGCGGGTACGCGGACGCCGTGCGCGACGCCGACCTCGTCGTCGTCGGCTCGTACGTGCCCGACGGCGTCGACGTCGCGCGCTGGGTCACCGAGACGGCGCGCGGGGTCACGGCGTTCTACGACATCGACACTCCGGTCACCCTCGCCGCGCTGGCCCGTGGCGAGTGCGCGTACCTGGTGCCGGAGCTGGTGAAGGCGTTCGACCTGTACCTGTCGTTCACCAGCGGGCCGACCCTCGACCTGGTCGAGCGGGAGTACGGCGCGCCGCGCGCGCGGGCGTTCCACTGCCTGGTCGACCCGGACGCGTACCCGCCTCTGGACCGGCCGGTGCGGTGGGACCTCGGCTACCTCGGCACGTACAGCGACGACCGGCAGCCGGTGCTCGACGCGCTGCTGCTCGAACCCGCCCGCCGCCGCCCGGACCTGCGCTTCGTCGTCGCCGGGCCGCAGTACCCGGACACGATCGACTGGCCGGCCAACGTCGAACGCATCGAGCACCTGCCGCCCGGCGAGCACCCGGAGTTCTACGCCGCGCAGCGGCTCACCCTCAACGTCACCCGCGCCGACATGAAGGCCGCCGGCTGGTCGCCGAGCGTCCGGCTGTTCGAGGCGGCGGCGTGCGCCGTGCCGGTGGTGAGCGACCGGTGGGACGGGCTCGGCAGCTTCTTCACCCCGGGCGAGGAGCTGTTCGTCGCGGACGGGCCCGACGACGTGCTGCGGGTGCTCGACGCGCTGGACGGTGCCACGCGGGCTCGGGTCGGTGCGGCGGCGCGGGCGCGGGTGCTGGCAGAGCACACGGCGGAGCACCGGGTCGCCCAGCTCGCCGGGTACGTCGCGGAGGTGCGCCGGTGACGTTGCAGTCGATGGGCGCGGCGGCGGTCCGCGACCTGGGGCCGTGGTTCCACAACCTGCACCTGCCGGACGGGACGCAGACCGCGCCGGACCATCCGTTCGGCGACTTCCCGGCGTTCAAGTGGGCCGAGCTCGGCCCGGCGCTGCCCGCCGACCTGTCCGGCTGCCGCGCGCTGGAGGTCGGGTGCAACGCCGGCTTCTACACGTTCGAGCTGGCCAGGCGCGGCGCCGACGTGCTCGCGATCGACCATGACGAGCACTACCTCGCGCAGGCGCGGTGGGCGTGCGGGCAGTACGGGCTGGGGGAGCGCATCGAGTTCCGCCGGCTGGGGGTGTACGAGCTGGCGCGGGTCGAGGAGACGTTCGACCTGGTGCTGTTCATGGGCGTGCTGTACCACCTGCGCTACCCGCTGCTCGCGCTCGACCTGGTCGCCGAGCGCGTCGCCGGCACGCTGGTCCTCCAGACGCTGACGCTGCCCGGCGACGCCCCGCCGGTCGAGCCGCCGGC
Organism: Mycobacteriales bacterium; assembly: GCA_035714365.1. Classification (GTDB taxonomy): domain Bacteria; phylum Actinomycetota; class Actinomycetes; order BP-191; family BP-191; genus BP-191. The sequence continues at coordinate 98,161 of DASTMB010000023.1, forward strand.
GGACCTGCCGTACGAGGAGCGGTCGCGGTTGCTGGAGCCGGGCTGGCCGGCGATGGCGTTCGTGGAGCACTCGCTGGCGGGGGACCCGACGAACTGGTGGGTGCCCGCCGCGGGCGCCGTCGAGGCGATGGTGCGCAGCACCGGACTGCGGGTCGTGGCGCGACCGGGGCACGAGATGTGGCTCTGCGAGCGCGACACCACCTCCCCGCACCGGGACGAGCTGAACGTGGCGACCGGGCGATCCCGGTAGGTTCGGTGCGTGCAGTACGTGTTCCCGGGGTGTCGCGTGCTCGTCGACGAGGGCGACCAGTACGTCGAGACGCGGTTCCCCGACGGCACGAAGGTCGGCTCCACCCCGAACGACGACGCGCACACGTTGGACGTCGCCGCCGAGCTCGGCTACGGCACCGACACCTGGACGATGTCGCGCGACCACGAGATCGCGCACTCCTGGCTGGCGCTGCGCGACGGGCTGCCGCACTCGCCGACGATGTGGCGGCTCGCCCATCCGTACGGCGACGGCATCCCGGACGACGCCGCCGTCGCGGAGGAGGAGCGGCGCGTCCTCGACTTCCAGCGGACGCTCGACAAGGACGGCGCGCGCCCGTGGGACGTGGCGGACGTGCCGGCGAAGTCGGACCTGGACTGGTCGCGCGTCTGACCTCGCGTCACGCCGTCACGTCGCGGCGGGCGAACACCGCCGCCGCGACCACGGCCGCCGCCGCGCCGTACGCCGCCACCGTCGCGAGCGCCCGGCCCGCCGAGACCTCCGGCGTGCCGCCCGCCGCGAACGTCTCGAGCAGCAGCCCGGGGAACACCCGTGTCGCCGGCCCCCACGCGTCCTGCATGAGGTGCTCGAACGGCCCGGCCCAGGCGATGCCGACGGCGAGGGCGACCGGCACCGAACGCAGCAGCACGGCGAGCGCGGTCCCGAGCACGGCGTAGCCGGCGACCCAGACGAGCACCGCGGTGTAGTCGGCGGCCGCCGCGGCGACCGCGCTCCCGCTGGTCCACGCGTCGGTGTCGACGCCGCGGCCGGGCGCCTGGACCAGTGCCGCGACCCAGGTCACCGCCTCGGCGAACGCCAGCGTCACGGCGGCGAAGGTGAGCAGCGCGGCGAGCTTGCCCGCGAGGAGGCGGACGCGGCGCGGCTCGCGCAGCAGCATCGTGCGGAACGTCCCCCGCGAGAACTCGACGGCGACCAGCCCGACGAACACGACGAACACGAACGTCCCGGCGAACGCCACCGCGACGCGGAACACGTCGGTGCCGCCGCCGGCCGCCGCGAGCGCCTCGACGGTGCGGGTGCGGCCGGTGGCCGCGCGGGTGCCGGGTCCGGGTCCGGCCGCGGCCAGGACGATCGCGGACGAGCCGACGCCGAACACGAGCGCGACGAGCGCGGTCAGCAGGACCGGGCGGCGGCGCAGCAGCTTGGCCAGCTCGGCGCGGTAGGCGCGGGTCATCGGGAGACCTCCAGCATACGGAAGTACGTGGACTCGAGCGTCGGGCGGCGCACGTGCAGCTCGGCGAGGGTGATGCCGGCGGTGGCGGCCGCGGCGTTGAGGGACGCGGCGGTGCGACGTGCCTCGTCGGCAGCGACCGTCACGACCAGGCCGTCGCCGTCGCGGTTGGCGGCGAGGCCGGTGGCGGCGACGAGGTCGGCGAGGGCCCGCAGGTCCGCCGGGTCCAGCGGGGCCAGCACGACCTCCGGCGTGCCCGCGAAGCTCGTCGCCGGACCGGCGAAGGAGAGCCGGCCGCGGTCGATGACGAGCAGCCAGTCGCAGACCTGCTCCAGCTCGGCGAGCAGGTGCGACGACACGAGCACGGTGCGCCCGCCGGCCGCGACGCGGGCGACGAGGTCGCGGACGTCGCTCATGCCGGCCGGGTCGAGGCCGTTGGTCGGCTCGTCCAGCACGAGCAGCGCGGGGTCGCCGAGCAGCGCGGCGGCGATGCCGAGCCGCTGCTTCATGCCGAGCGAGTACGAGCCGAAGCGGTCGCCGGCGCGCTCGGTCAGCCCGGCGAGGTCGAGGACCTCGGGGATGCGGCGCTCGTCGTGGCCTGCGAGCCGGGCGAGGACGCGGAGGTTCTCGACCGCGGTGAGCGCGGGCCAGAGCGCCGGCCCCTCGACCAGCGCGCCGACGCGGCCGAGGTACCGCTCGGGGTGCTCGATGGGCTCGCCGAGGACGGTGCCGGTGCCGGCGGTGGGGCGGACGAGGCCGAGCAGCATGGCCATGGTCGTGGTCTTGCCGGCGCCGTTCGGCCCGACGAAGCCGGCGACGACGCCGCGCGGCACCTCGACGGCGAGCGCGTCGACGGCGACGCGGGAGCCGTAGCGCTTGGTGAGGCCCTGGAGGGCGAGGACTGTCATGCGGACCAGCCTCGCGGCGCGAGCAGCGCACGTCGTCCGCCGGGGAGCGGCAGTCGCGGCTACGTCGACGGGCGTACGAGGCCCGACTGGTACGCGAACACGACGAGCTGCGCGCGGTCGCGCGCCTGGAGCTTGACCATCGCGCGGCTGACGTGGGTGCGGGCGGTCGCGGGGCTGAGGACGAGCCGCGCGGCGATCTCGTCGTTGGTGAGCCCCTGCGCGACGAGCGCCACGACCTCGCGCTCGCGCTCGGTCAGCACGGTCATGCTCGCGGGCGTGACGTCGGCGCGGGTGGGGCGCGAGGCGAACTCGGCGATGAGCCGCCGGGTCACGCTCGGCGAGAGCAGCGCCTCGCCCGCCGCCACCTCGCGCACCGCGCGCACGAGGTCGGCGGGCTGCGTGTGCTTGACGAGGAAGCCGCTGGCCCCGAGCCGCAGCGCCTCGAACACGTACTCGTCCAGCTCGAACGTCGTCAGCACGAGCACCCGGACCCCGGCGAGGCCGGCGTCGGCGCCGATGCGGCGCAACGCCTCCAGCCCGTCGACGCCGGGCATGCGGACGTCCATGAGCACGACGTCCGGGCGCAGCGCGCGGGTGAGCTCGACGGCGGCCGCGCCGTCGTCGGCCTCGCCGACCACCTCGACGTCGTCCTCGGCGTCGAGCAGCAGCCGGAACCCGGCCCGCACCAGTGGCTGGTCGTCGGCCAGCAGCACCCGGATCAACGCCGCTCCCACACTGCGCGCACGGCGAACCCGCCGCCCGGCGCCGGCCCGGCCGTGACGCTGCCGCCGGTCGCGGCGGCGCGCTCGCGCATGCCGCGGATGCCGACGCCGGTGCCGTCGGTCGCGCCGCCCGCGCCGGCGCCGTCGTCGGTCACCGACACCTCCAGCGCGCCACCGGGACCGGCGCGCACGGTCACGGCGGCGGTCGCGCGCGGCGCGTGCCGCAGCACGTTGGTCAGGGACTCCTGCACGATCCGGTACGCCGCCGTCCCCACGGCCGCGGGTACGGCGTCGAGCGGGCCGTCGAGCGCGAGCGTGACGGCGAGGCCGTTGGCCCGGCTGGTGGCGACGAGGTCGGCGACGCGGTCCAGCCCGGGGGTCGGCGCGCGGTCGGCCCGCTCCCCGTCGTCGCGCAGCAGCGTCAGCATCGCGCCGAGCTCGTCCAGCACGTCGCCGCTCGCGCGGCGGATCGCCGCGAGCGCCTCCTTCGCGGCGTCGGGGCGGCGGTCGAGGACGTGCTCGGCGGCGCCGGCCTGGACGCTGATCGTCGCCATCGCGTGCGCGACGCTGTCGTGCAGGTCGCGGGCGATGCGCAGCCGGTCCTCGGCCACGAGCCGGCGCGCCTCCTCCTCGCGGGTGCGTTCGAGGTCGCGGGCCCGCTCCTCTGCCTGCGCGAGGTACCGGTGGCGGTTGGTGACGGCGTCGCCGAGGAACACGGCGGCGGCGGACCAGCCGGCGAAGACCAGCGGCAGCGGCGACAGGCCGTGCCCGCCGGCGAGGCCGGCGACGAGGAGCGTGACGCCGAGCAGCGCCGCGCCGGTGAGCGCGGTGCGCCGGTCGGTCGCGCGGCGCAGCACGTACAGCGCGATCCACGCGGTGGCGAAGACCGGCCCGCCGACGTAGCCGCGGACGACGTAGGCCGCCAGCACGGCGGTGACCACGCCGAGAGTGGTCCGCGGCCACCGCCGCACGATGCCGACGGAGGCGCCCGCCGCGACGAGCAGGGCGTACCCCGCCGGGTCGAGGGCCCGCTCCGACGCCCCGCGCGGGATGTGCGACGTGACGGCGACGAGGAACGCCGTGACGCCCGCGGCCACGACGACGTCCACCGGCCACGAGGCGCGGCGGCGGCGGCAGACGGGCGGAGCGGTCACGGCAGCGAGCCTAGGAGCAGCGGGCGCCGAGCGCGTCGGCCCCTGTGCGTAAACCCCGGCTACGTCCGGGGACGTACGCCGTCGTACGGGTGGAACCGCGGACATGGCGGCACTGCGTCGCGCAGCGCCGGCGGCGTCAGCGCCCGACGGTGTTGCTCGCCCACACCGCCCGGCCGGACGAGCTGTAGAGCACGAGGTTCCCGTCACTCTGCATCACCAGGCGGTTGGCACCGGACCCGACGGTGTTCGTCGCCCAGACCGCGCCGGTCGCCGAGTAGACCACCAGGTTCCCGTCGTCCTGCACGATCGCGAACCGGCCGCTGCGGCCGGTGGCCCAGACCGCCGTGCCCCACCGGTTGTAGATCACGAGGTTGCCGTCGCCCTGCATGCAGAGGCGGTACCGGCCGTCCGCGGACTGGAGCCACTGGCCGCGATCGAGCTTCTGGCCGGTCGTGAGGCTGTCGCCGCACACCGCCCACTCGCCCTCCGGCGTGCGGTTGACGTAGTCGCGCCAGCGGACGGTGTCCGCCGGGATGCCGCGCGCCTTGAGGCAGTAGTACCCGCCGGGCGACGGGATCCAGTGCCGCCGGCCGTCGGTGTCGACGTAGTGGCTGTCACCGTCGGGGTGGCTGATGATGCGTCCCTTCAGCGTCTCGACGTCATAGCAGTAGTCCCACTCGCTGCCGCGGAACTGGTTCACGTACTCGCGCCACGCGGTGTCGAGGACGCCGACTCCCTGGCGGACGCGGCAGGCATACGTGGCGCCGTCCGGCACCCACGTCTTCGTGTCGTCGGGGTGCACGAAGTAGCTGTCGCCGTCGCTGTGCCGCAGGACGTGCCCGCGGAACACCACCGGGTCGAAGCACCAGTCCCAGCCGGTGTCGGGGAACGCCGTCACGTACTCGCGCCACCGCGTCTCGACCAGCTGCTTCCCCTGCCGCATGCGGCACTGCCACGTCGGCGAGTCGGGGACCCAGGTACGGGTGTCGTCCGGATGGATGTAGTGGACGTCACCGTCCGCGTGCCGCAGCACCTTGCCACGCAGGTTCGCCTTGTTGAGGCAGTAGTGCCAGCCGACCTCGTCAACGGTGCCGACGAAGCCGTCGGGAACGTCACGGACCACTACGCCCCGCCCGCGCTCGCAGTCCCAGGTGGGGCTGTCGGGGATCCACTCGCGGCGGCCTTCGTTGTTGACGAAGTGGGCGTCGCCGCCGGGCGCGCGGACGATGCAGCTCGCGTCGGGCACCGGTGCCGCCGCGGCGATCTCGGTGACCTGGTACCGGGTCACCGGCACCACCCGCCGGCCTTCGGCGCGCGCGCAGACGTAGCTGCGTGCCGACGGGATCCACCGCCGTACGGCGGGTGGACCGGCCTGGTACACGTAGCTGTCGCCGTCGGGGTGCCGGATGATGTCGCCGTCACTGGCGGTGAAGCACGCGGCGTGCTCCGTCTCCGGGATCGCCTTCACCTTCTCCCACGAGACGCCGTCGAGGGTGTTGGCCCACCCGCCGAGGCAGGCGAAGACGCCGCCGTCGGGGATCCAGTGCCGGTAGTTGGTGCGGTCGACGTAGTACGCCGTCCCGTCCGGGAGCCGCACGATGTGTCCCGGCCACGACGGTGAGGCGACCGGGTCGCTGTCGTTGGGGCCGCGGAACGTGAACATCGAATGTGCCGGGACCACGAACCGGTGCTCGGGGCCGCCCCACGCGCGGACGCTGATCACCTGCTGCTGGTCCGAGGCGTTCTGCCCGACGACGCCGATCGTGCCGTCCTTCAGGAACGCCGCCACGTCACCGACGTCCGACGTGCTGCCGATCACGGTCGAGCCGGGCGAGGCGGCCTGCGCCAGGTGGGCCAGCACGTAGTACTCGGGCCCAGGGTGCCAGGTGCCGTCCCGGTCGACCGTGACGACGCCGTTGCAGGTCTGGCAGGGTCCGTTCTCGACGGGTCCCGGCAGGTGGTGGCCGTGGTCCTGGTCGAGCGCGAGGTTCCACATGAACAGCCCGGTCGACCGGTAGCGCACGGGCTCCAGCACCAGGTGGTTCAGCTGCCACGAGAAGTCCCAGTCCGGCTCCCCGTGGCCGCCGCACTCGGAGACGATCGTGTCCTTCCCGATGCCGTCGGTGGCAGGCGAGAAGGCGGGGCCGTAGCAGTGGAACGCGACCCGGTCGAACGCTGTCGGCGCGGCGGCGATCAGCTTCGCGGCGTGGCCGTAGTGCTCCCAGTTGTGCTCCAGGCCCCAGAGCTCGACGTGGGCGTTCCGTAGGGTCGGCTGGACCCGTTGCGCGAGACGCACCATCTGCTGGTCCGACATCGTCATCGTCGGGTAGGTGTCTCGCGAGAGGAACGGCTCGTTGCCCAGCGACACCGCCCACAGCGGGACACCGCGCGCCCGCAGCAGCCGGACCTCGTCGAGGAGGAGGTTCGCGAGGCTGACCTCGCCGTCGTCGAGTCGCCAGTCCAACACGTTCGCGTCGCTGGCGAGCGCGCCGCCGCGCATCGTCCGGGACGTCTTCAGCCAGGGCGGCGCGGACCACGCCACCGCCGCGACCCGCAGGTCGGGCCGGAGCGCCTGGATCTGCTTGAGCACCGCGAGCTGTGCCTCCGCCTGCGCCGGGGGTGCGGTCGCCGCGTCGCGGCGCGGCTTCCACGACCAGTCGTCGTTGCGCGGGTCGCCGTCCGGTTCGCGCACGTCGACGGTGCGGGAGAAGTCGGTGGCGGACAGGGGGAGCCGGACCAGGTTGAGCCCCGCGCCGGCAGGGCCGAACAACGACGCGAGCAGGCCCGGCTTCGCCCGGGTGATGTTCTCCACCGAGCTGTCGGTCAGCGCCGCGCCGACACCGGCCCAGCGCTGGCGCGGCTGCGTCGGGTAGACGACGACGGTGCGGTTCGTGGACTGACTTCCAGCGGGTTCGGCTGGTTGCAGCGGTGCCGTCAGCCCCGTCGCCCTGCTCGCCGTCGTGGTCCAGCCGGTCCAGCCGGTGCCGGCATGCGCCGGACCGGGCACCGCGACGAGGAGCGACGTGAGCAGCGCGAGCGGCAGAAATCGCGCAGGTGGGACGTGACGGCCATCCATGGGCACTCCCCCGTGAGAGGGGTCGAGCGTTTCGGGTGGCGGCCGGGGGCGCAACGGCCCGTTCGGGCCATCTCGGGTCGCGCGGAAGCGGGCGGTGACTACCCGACGGAGCCGAGCACCCGCTCGCCGGTGTCGAGGCCGAGGCGGATCTCCTCCTGGCGCCGGAACGCCTCGATCGTGTGCCGGAGCCCGTCGGTGATCGACACGACCGGCTCCCAGCCGAGCGCCTCGCGGGCGAGCGTGATGTCCGGGCGGCGGACGCTCGGGTCGTCCACGGGGCGTTCCGTGTAGGTGAGCGTCGAGGGCGAGCCGGTCAGCGTGACGATCAGCTCGGCGAGCGCCTGGACGGTGAGCTCCTCGGGGCGGCCGAGGTTGACCGGTCCGGCGAGGTCCGAGGCGAGCGCGCGGACGATGCCGTCGATGAGGTCGTCGACGTAGCAGACCGACCGCGTCTGCGAGCCGTCGCCGGCGATCGTCAGCGGCTCGCCGGCGAGCGCCTGCGTGATGAACGTCGGGATCGCGCGGCCGTCGTCGCGGCGCATCCGCGGGCCGAACGTGTTGAAGATGCGGACGATCGTCGTCGGGACGCCGTGGGTGCGGCGGTAGGCCATCGTCAGCGCCTCGGCGAACCGCTTCGCCTCGTCGTACACGCCGCGCGGGCCGACCGGGTTGACGTGCCCCCAGTACGTCTCCTTCTGCGGGTGCTCCTTCGGGTCGCCGTACGCCTCGGAGGTCGACGCGAGCACGAACCGCGCGCCCTTCTCGCGGGCCAGCCCGAGCGCGTGCAACGTGCCGATCGAGCCGACCTTCAACGTCTCGATGGGGAGCTGGAGGTAGTCGATCGGCGAGGCGGGCGACGCGAAGTGCAGCACCGCGTCGACGTCGCCGGGCACGTGCACGAAGTCGGTGACGTCGCAGCGGACCAGCCGGAACGCCGCGTCGCCGGCGAGGTGCGCGACGTTGCTCGCGCGGCCGGTGAGGAGGTTGTCGAGGCAGACGACGGACCAGCCGTCCCGCAGCAGCCGCTCGCACAGGTGCGACCCGAGGAAACCGGCACCGCCGGTCACCACGGCACGGGGCTTGGTCACACTGCCTCCTCCTGGACACGCGCGGACGGACCCGTCCCCGGGGTCCGTGGTAGCGACCTATCCCCGGTGCCCGGAACGAAACGGTGCCCGACGTCCGGGCGGCGCGAAAGGTTCGCTCCGGCGGACGAACCTTCCCCTGTTCGCCGCGGTCCTTGCTGCCACCTTCCCGGGAGGTGGCGCGATGGCGGGACGGGCGCGGCGGGCGGCGGCGGTGGCCGCGACGCTCGTGGGGGTGGCGGCGTGCTTCGCCCGCCTGCGGGTGGAGACCTGGTACGTCGACGAGGTGGCGTACGTCCGGGCGGGGGCGGCGTACGCGCGCGGCGACTTCGCGCCCAACGGCGAGCACCCGCCGTTGGCGAAGCTGCTGTTCGGGCTGGGCGAGCGGGCGTTCGGCGGGCCGTACGGCGCGCGGGTGGTCGCGGCGCTCTGCGGCGCCCTGCTGGTCGTGACGGTGGCGGCGTTCGCGGAACGCTCGTACCGCGGCGGCGCGGTGGCGGTCGTGGCGTGGCTGGCGATCCCGCGGTCGGCGCGGCTCGCGGGGGCGACGCTGATCGCCGGGCCGCTGGAGCGGCACGCGATGCTCGACGTCGTCGCGACGGCGCTGGCGACGCTCGGCCTCGCCGCCGGGTGGCGCTGGGCGCGCGGCGGGCGGTGGCGGGACGCGGTGCTGGCGGGGGCCTGCGCCGGGCTCGCGGCGGCCGCGAAGCTGCCCGGCGGGCTGTACCTGCCGGGCGTGCTGCTGGTCGCCGTCGCGACCCGGGGCGAGGTACGGCGCCGCGCCGCGCAGGCGGGCGCGGCCGGCGCGGCGGCGGTGGCGGCGTGGGCGGCGGCGTTCCTGCCGATGGGCGGGGGCGCGCCGGCGGCGATGCGTGAGGTGTTCGCGCGCCAGCTCGGGCACGCGACGGACGGGCACCCGATGGTCTACGCGGGGCGGGTGCTGCCGCGGGCGCCGTGGTGGGGGCAGGCGTGGATCGAGTGGGACCACGACGGGCCGCTGCTCGTGGCGGTGCTCGCGGCCGCCGCGGTGGCGGCGTTCGCGTGGGGCGACCGGCGGCTGGCGGCGCTGCTCGCGCTGGCGTTCGCCGGGCCGTTCGTGGCCCTGTCGGCGTCGCCGGTGGCGCTGCCGCACTACCGGTACGTCTGGCTGCCGCCGCTCGCGCTGCTCGCCGGCCTCGGCGTCGTGTCCGCCGCCCGCGCGCGGCCCGCGCCGCGCACGGTCGCGCTGGCGGCGTGCGGCGTCCTCGCCGCCGGCGCGGTCGCGAACACCGGCAACGCGCTGCGGCTGCGGACCGGCGACTACCGCGCGGCGTCGGCGTACGTGGGGGCGGACCGGCGGGTGTACCTCGACGGGTACCTCGGCACGGCGCGGGCGGAGCTGGCCGGCGCGCGGTACGTGCCGCTGCGGCGGTTCCTTGCAGGCGCCGCCGTCGACGCGGTGGTGCTGGACCGGGCGACGACGTCGCGGCACGACATGCGCGCGGTGCGCGCCGAGCTGCGGCGGCGGCGTTGGGGCTGCCACGTCACGGTCGACCGCCTCGACGTCTGGCTGGCGCCGGGGCGGTGCGTCAGCGCAGCGTCAGCGTCAGCGACGCCGGCGGGACGGCGACCGAGCTGGCCAGCGACCTGAACTCCACGCGGTACGTGCCGTTCGGGATCGCGGTGCCGTCGTTGGCGCGGGTGAACCAGTGGACGGCCCAGGTGAAGCACTTCGTCGTCTGCTGCGTCGACAGCGTGTGCGGCTGCGCCGGCGGCCGGTGCTCCCGCACCCACGACCAGAGGACGCGGCCCTTGGTGTCCTTGACGCGCACCTCCATCTCGGCGGCGCTGTCGTAGGAGAGCGAGTCGCCGATGACGCTGGACGAGCAGAGCGTGGTCTGCAGCTTCCAGTCGTGGCGCGGCGACTCCTTCGGCGTCAGCGCCCGCAGGCACCACGAGCCGCTCGTCGGCATGCACTCCCAGGACAGGCCGGACGCGGGGGTGCGCGAGAACTCCCCGGACTGCGGCGGCACGGGCCGCGGCACCGCGGTCGGCCGGGCGGTCGGCGCGACGCCCGGCAGCGCGACCGTCGCCGGGCCGCTCACCCGCACGCCGGCGGGCCCGGCGCCGGTGCCCGCGCCCGCGCCGGTGCCCGTGCCGGTGCCGGTGCCGAACGGCGCCGGGCTGGTGGCCGCGGGGGACGGCGACGCGGTCGCGGCCCGCGGCGGGCGAGGAGGGGTGTCGGCGGGCTGCAGCCGGCTGACACCCCCCGCCTGGTGGGAGGCGGCGAGGCCGCCGGACACGGCCATGACGAGCGCGGCGCAGGACGTGGCCGCGCCGAGGGTGCGCACGCGCACGCGGTTGGCCCGCGCCATGGCGAGCCGGAAGCCGGCGTCGGTCCCGTAGGCCAGGTCGGTCACCGCTGCTCCTCGTCGTCCCGCAGGTACTGCTCGATCAGCGTCCGCGCCTCGTGCAGCTGGCGTTTCACCGTGCCGAGCGGCCGGCCCAGGGTGGCGGCGACGCTCTCGACCGGCAGGTCGGCGTAGTAGTGCAGCAGCACCGGCTCGCGCAGCCGGGCGGGGAGACGTTCGACGCCCTCCACGACGGCCGCCTCCCGCGACGACGGCTCGCGCGGCGGCGCGGGACGCAGCCACCGCAGCGCGCGGCGTTCGCGGTCGCGGCGGCGCCAGTGGTCGCGCACCAGGTTGGTGAGGATGAGGAACACGTAGGCGCCCGGGTCGTCCACGCGGCGCCAGCGCGCGAACAGCCGCGTGAACGCGTCCTGCGTCAGCTCGTTGGCGAGGTCGCGGTCGTCCACGAGGCGGGCGGCGTAGCGGGTGAGGTTCGGGAACTCCCGCAGGTACAGGTCGTGGAACTCGCGGACCGTCGAGGCGGCCATGCCGACGACGCGCGGCTCGTCGCGCGCATCGCCCGCCGGTCGCCCCGGGAACGCCTCCGCGGTCAACGGCCTCTCCCCTCGCGCCCCCGCGGAACTACCGACTCCGTCGCGGGCCGAAAGGTTCGGTCGGGTTCGGCGAACCTTCGCGCCGGTGCCGGCGTCCTTGTCGCACGCCCCGCCACCCCCAGCGGGCGGGGCGCCGGAGGGGACCATGCGGTACGCGGTGTTGCGGCGCCTGGCCGGCGCCTGCGCGGTGGCGGCCGTCGCCACCGTCCTGCCCGTAGCGTCAGCGGCGCCCGCGCCGGTCGCGGCGCTCGCGCTGGCGCCGTTGCCGGCGCTGCCGGCGGTGCGCGGCGACGCGAACGGCGGCCTGGTCGCCGCCGCGCTGGCGTCGTCGGACCGGTACTTCCTCGGCACCTGGTGGGCCGAACGCATGTCGTGGCTGGAGCCGTGGGCGTCGTCGGCGCAGCGCATCGCGGCGACGGGCACGCTCGACTCGGAGCAGGTGCGCCGCTACTCGTCGGTCGCGCTCGCCGTGGCCGCGCCGCTGGCGACCGGCGGGTACGACGCCGGCACCACGGGCGTGCCCGCCGCGACCGCGACCGAACGCGTCGTCGCGCTGGTGCGGCTGATGGTCCGTACCCACCGCGCCAACGTCGGCACGGACGCCGGGTGGGGCGGGTCGTGGCAGTCGGCGCTGTGGGCGTCGCAGGCGGCGCTCGCCGGCTGGCTCACCGGCGACGCGCTCGCCGACGCGGACCGGCTGCTGCTCGCGCGGATGCTGGAGTACGAGGCGGACGCGGTGCGCGCGCGGCCGATGCACTACCTGCGCGACCGGTCCGGCAAGGTCCTCACGCCCGGCAACAGCGGCGGCGAGGAGCTGGCCTGGGACGCGCTCGGCGAGCTCACCGCCGTCGAGCTGCTGCCGTACCACGACCGCCGCGCCGCCTGGGCCGAGGACGCGTACCGGCGGTTCGTCGCGTCGTACGCGCGACCGGCCGACGTGCGGTCCACCGCCGTCGTCAACGGCCGGGCGTTCGGCGCCTGGCTCGGCGGCAGCAACGCCGAGCCGAACGGCTTCGTCGTCAACCACGGCCGGCTCAACCCGGACTACACCGTCAGCGTGTCGTTGCACGGCGCCGTCGTCCCGGCGCTCGCCGGCGACGGCGTCCCGCAGGCGCTGCTCGTCAACCAGGACGTGCTCTACCGGGCGCTCGCGTCGACGCCGTTCGCGGCACCGCCCGCGAAGGCACCCGGCGGCACCGTCTACGTCCCCGGTAACCCGACGCTCTACTACCCGAGCGGGCCGGACTGGGGCAGCGCGCGGCACGCCGTGTACGCGACGGAGGACGTCGAGGCGGCGGCGTTCGGGCTGGACCGCGGGCTGCGCGTGCCCGCGGCGGCGTGGGCGCGGCTGCGGCTCGGCGCGGTGCGCGCGCAGCAGGCGAGGTTCCGTACCGGGCAGGTGTACGGGCCCGTGAGCGAGGACCGCTACTTCGCGCGCGAGGAGTGGGCCGGCGTGCTGCTCGCCTACGCGCACCTCACCCAGCGGCTGCACGCGCTCGGCCGGCTCCGCGTCGACCGGCGCCCGCCGGCCGACGCGAAGCGGCCGCTCGCGCCTCAGAGCCCCTTGTAGTTGAACACCTGCGACAGCGTGTGCTGGACGGTCACCAGGTCGGCCTGGTCGGCCATCACCCGGTCGATGTCCTTGTACGCGTCGGGGTGCTCGTCCAGGAGCTGGTGCGCGTTCTCCCGCAGCCACGCCTTGCCGGACATGGCGGCGTTGAGCGACTCGACGGTCAGGCTGCGCCGCGCCTGGCCGCGGGAGAGGCGCCGCCCGGCCCCGTGGCTGCACGAGTGGTACGACGCGGTGCTGCCGAGCCCGGTGACGACGTAGGAACGCGTCCCCATCGAGCCGGGGATGACGCCCTCGTCGCCGGCCGCCGCCTTGATCGCGCCCTTGCGCGTCACCCAGATCTCGCGGCCGTGGTGCACCTCGCGCTGGGAAAAGTTGTGGTGGCAGTTCGAGGTCAGGATGTGGTCCTCGAGGGTGAACGAGTGCGTTCCCTCGACCACCGCGCAGTAGACCTCCTCCACGCGGTTGGTCTCCTCTACCGACACCACCGTCCAGCCACGTCGTTCGACGGCGTAGCGGCCGCGTTCGAACCGCCCGCGGTGGGCCGGGACGAGGAAGAACTCCGGATCGAGGTCGCCGCGCATCAGGCCCAGGAGGTACAGGGGCGACGGCTCGTCGGAGAACCCGCGTCGGTCGCGGCGACGGATGCCGAACGTGCCGACCCCGACGAGGTTGCAGAGGGTCCGAACGCGCACGAGCGTCGCTCGCGAGGCGCTCGCGAGCGTCGGGCGCCCCGTCGCGTCGACGTCGCCGTCAGCCGCGAAGTAGCCGGCGAGCCACCCGTACAGATGCGAGGCGGGCGCGTCGAGCAACGGTGTCTCGGCCTTCCACTCCACCGGCAGGCCGGTGACGCGGGTGACCGCGCCGTACCGGCGCGGGGGGTTGCCCAGCCCGTCGAACAGCGGCAGCAGGGCGCTGTCCTTGGCGCCGCAGAGTTCGCCACGGAGCGGTTGCCGCTGCGCGCGCCGTCGCCGAACACGAAGCCGCGCGCCGCGGCCACGAGATCGACGTGGCGGTCCACCGGCCGCTGCGGGAAGCACCACGCGAGCCGGTGGCCCGGCCGCAGCTGTCGCGTCGTGACCTCGCTCGGCGGAGCCCCCCAGTACCGGACGCCGCCGCTGCTGTGCGTGCGGAGGAACCACCGGTGCCCGGCTGTCGCGTGGATCGTCTTCTCGACACCGTTGCGCGACAGGCGGACCCGCATCAGCCGCTGCCGCCCGAACGAACGCACCGGGGCCTTCACCCAGGTCCCGTCGCTCGTGAGGAGCTCGTGGAAGCCCCCGGCGAGCTCGGAGATCGGGAACACGCCCGTTGCGGTGACGACGTTCGTGTCGCCGGAGAAGCAGTTGATCGTGCGGACCGCGCGGCCCCTGCCGACGACCTCGAACAACGACGCCACCGCGCGCTCGCTCATCACCGCCCGCGACGCCATCGCGTACCGCTGCGCCCAGAGCATGTCCTCGATGTACGCCTGGAACTCCGGCGTGCCCTGCACGAAGTACGCGAGGTCCGGGTCCTCCAGCGTCTCGCCGAGGCGCTTCATCTCCTTCTTCGCGAGGGCGATGTGCTTCTGCGCGAGCTGGTTGCCGATGCCGCGCGAGCCGGAGTGCAGCACGGTCCACACGACGTCGCGCTCGTCGAGGCAGACCTCGACGAAGTGGTTGCCGGAGCCGAGCGTGCCGAACTGCGTCGCCGCGGTACGCGCCTGCTTCTCCGAGAACGTCGTCGCGTGCTCGCCGAGCGCCTCGTACCGGCCGGTGGCGACGGCGTAGTCGTGGCCCTTGCCGACGCCGGCGGGGATGCGGCGCGCGACGAGCGGCATGAGCGCGCCCAGGTCGTCGGGCAGGTCGTTCGCCCTGAGGTCGGTCTCGACGGCGACCATGCCGCAGCCGATGTCGACGCCGACGGCCGCCGGGATGACGGCGTCGCGCGTGGGGATGACCGAGCCGACGGTGGCGCCGATGCCGACGTGCGCGTCCGGCATCAGCGCGACGTGGCCGGCCACGAACGGCAGCCGCGCGGTGCGCGCCGCCTGCCGCGCGGCTTCCGGGTCGAGGTCGGACGCCCAGGAGAGGAGCTTCGGGGCGACCTGGTTCGGGGGCAATGCGGGTGGCCTCTCTGTGGTCGGGTGGAGGCGGTCACGATGACCCGGGAACGTCCTACCCGCCAGCGGTTTCCGGACTCTCCGGCAGCTCGCGCCGCCAGAACGCCGCGACCGCCTCGTCCAGCGCGACCGGCCAGGTGCCGCCCGCGCGTTCGACGGCGGCGCGGCCGTGCTCGCGCCACGCCGCGGCGGTCTGCCGCATCGCCGCGACCAGGTCTTCGCGCTCCGGCTGCGGCACGCGCAGGCCGGTGAGGACGGCGCGCTGCTCCGGCGTCAGCTTCGCCGTCCACTGCTTGACGCCCATGGGGGGCAGCGGCTGGTTCGACTCCGCGAACGCCTCGTAGAGCATGAGCTGCGCCTGCTGCACGCCGACGACGCCGAGCAGCCAGTCCGCCCGCGCGACGACCGCCACCGGGAAGATCGACTGCTGCCGCAGGAACTCCTCCGCCACGTCGTGCAGCCGTTGCGGGTCGGGCTGCTTCGGCGCGGGCGGCGGGGGGACGGCGGCGTTCAGGCCGTCCGGGTCGTGGACCGGCAGCCGGTGCCGGAACGCCGTCTCCGCCAGCGCGCTCACCGGCTCGTGCACGACGTCGAGGCGCTCGCAGGTCGCGGTCACGGAGTGCAGGAAGTCCGGCATCGGGCGAGCGAGGATGGTCGGCGCGATCGCGTCCAGCCAGCCGCGCCAGCCCTCGCGGAACGACGCGAGGTCCTCGTCGCGCACGGCCACGATGAGGTCGAGGTCGGACCCCGCGTCGGCGACCCCGCGCGCGACGGAGCCGCCGAGCCAGACGGCGCGGACGCGCGGGTCGGCAGACAGCACGGCGACGGCGCGCTCGTAGAGGGCGGCGTAGCGCGGTCCCAGCGGCGCGAGCTCGGGCGGGATCACGCGGCCGAGGCTACGTGACGCGCAGCGTCAGTGTCGGGCTCGCATTGGGGGCGTGGTCGGTGTCGCCGGGCCACCGGACGCGGTACGTGCGCGTGCCCGCCGTGGTCGGGCGTTGCAGCACGGTGAACGCGCTCGCCGACGACAGGGTGACGTTGCCGAGCGTCTTCCAGCCGGTGCCGGTGACCCAGTGCTGGAACGCCACCTGCCTGCCGGCGTGCGACGGCGCGACGGCGCCGGTGATGCGCACGGTGCCGCCGCGCGCGACGGTCGTCGGCGACAGCGACGCGGTGACCTTGGCGCGCACGGTGACGCCGGCACCGGGGCTGGTGGCGGCGGTGTAGGCGCCGTCGCCGGCGAACCGCCAGCGCAGCGTCGCCGACCACTTCGGCGCGAACGCCTTGCGCACCGTGCCGTCCGCCGAGCTCGGCACGGTGCCGACCGCCGTCCATGTCGTGGTCCCGGCGCGGCGGGCCTCGAGGACGACGGGACGCCCGGCGACCGCGGCGCCGCCCGCGGTGAGGCGGCCGGTCACGGTGACGCCCGCGCCGTAGGTCACCACCGCGGGCGACGCGGCGGCGGTGAGCGCGGTCGCGGCGGCGGGCGGCGGCGGCGCGGCGCCGGTCGGGAGGACGAGCAGCGTGATGCTGTTCGCGGGGAACGTCGTCGTGACGGCGCCGCCGGACACGGCGACGTCGGCGAGCCGCTGCACGTGCGCGGTGTCGGCGCCGGAGTAGCGCCACACCTGCGACGGACCGGTGAACGTCGCGCCGGACAGCGCGACCGACGACGCGAGGTCGGTGCCGGTCTTGTTGACGACCATGACGGTGACGGCGCCGTCGGCGGTGCGCTGCGCGCCGTACGCGGCGAGCTTCGCCTGGTCGCCGCTCGTGGTGCGGACCCAGGTGTCGCCGAAGCGGCCGCCGCTGCCGTCGTAGTTCCGGTACATGCGGAACGCGAACGCGCCCGGCTCCGTCCGCGCCGGCGGGTCCCAGAGCATCGCCGCGTCGAGGCGTTCGCGGGCGAAGATGCCGAGCACGTCGGCCTGCGCGAGGGCGCCGTTGACGGACTCGAGGCCGCCCCAGTTGTACTCGCCGATCGCGACCTTGGTGCCGGGGTAGTGGGCGTCGACGACGTCGTGCATCCACGGGATGAGCCGGATCGGCGGCGCGCCGACGTCGTACGGGCGGCCGATCCACGACTCGTCCACGTACGTCGGGTCCCACAGTGAACGCGTCGAACGCAGCCGCAGCGCCTGCGTGCTCGCGTCGCCGGCGGGGGCGAGCGTGACGTTGTCGGCGGCGACGTAGTAGTGCTCGTCGAACACGTCGAGCAGCCGCTTGCCGGCGGTGGCCGACGCGGCCTTCATCTGGTCGAGGTACCACTCGGCGAACGGCGCGTCGCCGTGCGCCTGCCGGTCCGGCCCGTCGGAGCAGCCGCCGTCGGCGGGGGAGAAGAAGTACGCGCACCAGCCCCAGTCGACCGGCCCGGCGACCTGCGCCAGCGGGTCGGCCGCCTTGACCGCCTTGGCGGTGGCGACCGACTTCGTCCGCAGCTCGTCGTAGGTCAGCGGGACGGGGTGCACGTCGCGGTGCGAGAGGCTCCACAGCGCGGGCTCGTTGTCGAGGTCGTAGGTCCGCACGCCGCCGTGCGCGGCGTCGCCGTGGGTGGCGACGAGGTGCCCCACCATCGACTGCACGAACGCCGCGCCCGCCTCGACGCTGGTGTCGTGCGGGTCGTTGCCGGTGACGTCGCTGCCGTCGGCCCGGACGCCGGTGCCGCAGTCGGGGTCCCACTGGTCGTGGCCGTCCTGCGCCCCGTACTTGGCGATGGAGACGAGCAGTACCAGGGGTGCTGGACGGGCGAGTCCTTCGCGACCCAGCCGGTCATCGGCACGGTGACGACCGTGGACGTGCCGTGCGCCTTCGCCGCCTTGACCGTGGCGTCGAGCGACTTGTCGGCGTCCTCGACGTGGTTCTCGAAGTACCAGTCGGCGCCGAGGCTGGTGGTGTTGTTGGTCCAGTTGTAGCGGCTGGTGGAGTTGCCGCCCCAGCGCACCGTCGTGAGCCCGAGCTCCTTGGCGAGCGCGTCGTCCGGCCAGTTCATGCCGTAGACGTCGGGGTTGATCGCGTGGCGGTCGGCGGACACGTCGACGGCGAGCGCCGGGCCGGCGGTCGCGGCGTTCGCGGGGAGGGCCGGCGCGACGGCCAGCGCGAGCGCGCAGGCGACGGCGCCGGGGAGGCGGCGGGGCACGCCACGATTGTCGGCGGGTGAGGGCCCCCTCCTGGAGGACTACGCGAAAAATGGCCCGCTACCTCCAGTGACACCCCCGCCACCCACGGATACGTTTCGGGGCCTCGCCATGCCCTTGGCGACCCGCGCGGAGCGCGTGGGGGGGTCCGTGCACCGGCTGGTGCACGACAGACTGGGGGAGTTCCTCGTGGGTCCTCTTTCGCGTGTCCTGACGTCGGCCCTGGCCGCGGCCTGTCTCACCGCCGGCCTCCAGGCGTCGGCGTCGGCCGCTCCCGTGCCGGCCGCGCCCGCGGCGCCCGCCGCCGCGCCCGCGCCGCCGCCGGCCGAGTCGTACGAACGGCCGGACACGTACTCGGCGCAGCTCGCGGCGCGGCTGCTGGGCCGCCGGGTCGAGGTCACCGGCCTGCGGTCGGAGACGGAGACCGTCTGGGCCAACCCGGACGGGACGTTCACGAGCGACGTCACCTCCGGCCCGACGCGGGTGCGGAAGAACGGCGCGTGGGTGCCGCTGGACCTGTCGCTCGAGCAGGTCGGCGGGCGGCTGCGGCCGGTCGCCGCGCCGGCGGACGTGTCGTTCTCCGGCGGCGGCAACGGCCCGCTGACGCTCCAGTCGCACCAGGGCCGTTCCCTCGCGCTCGGCTGGAAGGGCGCGCTCCCGGCGCCGGACGTCGACGGTGGCGTCGCGACGTACCGCGACGTGCTGCCCGGCGCGGACCTGGAGCTGGCGACGTCGTCGTTCGGCTTCAGCGAGCGGCTGAACCTGCGGTCGCGGCCGGCGAAGGCGCCGGTCGTGCGGTTCCCGGTGACGGGCAAGGGCCTGGCGCTGGCGAAGGGCCGCAACGGCGACCTGCTGGTCACCGACGCGAAGGGTGCGGTGGTGGCGCACGCGCCGGCGCCACGCATGTGGGACGCGTCGGTCGACCCGCGCTCGGGCGAGCACACGCGTTCGGTGCCGATCCCGACGGAGATCGTCCGCACGGCGACCGGGTCGGAGCTGGTGCTGTCGCCGCCGGCGTCGTTCCTGGACGATCCCGCGGTCGAGTACCCGGTGACGGTCGACCCGAGCATCAGCGTCTCGAACCTCGGCGACACCTGGGTGCAGAACGACTACACCACCTCGCAGATCTCCGACCCGTGGCTCAAGGTCGGCACCTACGACGGCGGCACGCACGTCGCGCGCTCGCTGATCAAGTGGAGCCTGGGCACGGCGAGCGGCAAGCACGTGCTGTCCGCGACGATGTCGCTCTACGAGCACTGGTCGTACTCGTGCACCGCGTCGTCGATGAGCATGGGCCCGGTCAACGCGGCGTTCTCCAGCTCGACGGTGTGGTCGAACCAGCCGACCTACACCGGCACCTACGGTGCGACCACGTCGTTCGCGAAGGGCTACAGCTCGTCCTGCCCGGACGGCCGGCAGAGCCTGAACATCCTGTCGATGGTCGACGCCTGGGCCGACGGCGCGCTGACGAACAACGGCCTCAAGCTGTGGGGCAGCAACGAGGGCGACTCGAACTCGTGGAAGAAGTTCTGCTCCGCGAACGTCTCGTCGTCCTCCGCCGACGCCCCCTGCACCACCAGCTCGAACGTCCCGACGCTGAGCATCACGTACAACACGGTGCCGAACGCGCCGACGAACCTCAGCCCGGCGAACAACGCCTACACCAACGACACCACGCCGACGCTGTCCGGCAAGGTGACCGACCCCGACGGCGGCTCGCTGCACGGCGTCTTCTACGCGCAGGACGTCAGCGCCGGCAACGTCTGGATCATCAACGGCAGCTCCGGCAACACCGTCTCCTCCGGCGGCACGTCGGGCTACACGCGCGCGAGCGCCCTCGTCAACGGCCGCACCTACCACTGGCGGATGAAGGCGAACGACGGCACCGACAACAGCGCCTACGTCCCGTCGTCCACCACCTGGTACACGTTCACCGTCGACACCACCGCACCGGTCACGCCCACCGTCTCGTCGACGACGTACCAGTCCGGCCAGTGGGGCGGCGGCGCGGGCACGGCGGGCACGTTCACGTTCGGCAACGGCGGGTCGACCGACGTGGTCGGCTACTACTACGGCCTCGACGACAGCACGCCGGGCACGTACACGACCGCGACGAGCGCGAGCGTCACCCCCTCGACCGAGGGGCCGCACCACGTCTACGTCCAGTCCAAGGACCGCGCCGGCAACGTCAGCCCCGTCAAGGACTACGCGTTCAACGTGGGCGCGGGTGCGGTCACCAGCCCGGCCGGCGGTGACCGGACGCAGAAGCGGTTCACGCTGAAGGCCGCCGGCCAGCCGTCGTTCACGTCGGTGAAGTTCCAGTACCGCCGCGCCGACGCCGACGCGTGGACCGACATCGCCGCGTCCGCGCTCACCGACACCAGCGGCAACGCGCTCAGCAGCAACAGCATGGCGATGGCGTCCAGCGCCAGCACGCCCGCGGTCTGGGACGTGACGGCCACGCTGGCCGCCACCGACCCGGACGGCCCGGTCCAGGTGCGGGCGGTGTTCGCGCCCGCCGGGACCGCGTCCGCGCCCGTCGCCCTGACGCTCGACCGCACCGCCTACGGCGACTACGCGACCGACGACGTCGGCCCCGGCTCCGTCAACCTCGTCACCGGCAACCTCACCATCTCGGCCAGCGACGTGTCGGTGTCGTCCTACGGCTCGGACCTGACCGTGTCCCGCACGTACCAGTCCCGGGACCCGGGCGCGGGGGCCGACGGCATGTTCGGCGCGCCGTGGACGTCGTCGGCCGAGGTGGGAGCGGCCGGCAGCGACTTCGGGTCGCTCGTCGTCGCCGGCAACCTCGTCACCGTGTCGACCTCCGACGGCGACACCGTCGCGTTCGCGAAGCGGACCGACGGCACGTATGCGGCGGAGCTCGGCGCGGAGGAGCTCACCCTCACCTACGCGTCGGCGACCGACACGTACACGCTCGCCGACCTCGACGGCGACACCACGACGTTCGCGGTGACGCCGCTGACGACGACGACGGCCGCCACCACGACCAGCAACAGCGTGCCCGTGGCCGACGCGTCGAAGGTCGCGGTCGACCAGCGGATCGACCTCAAGAACGGCGTCACGCTGGTCGCCGGGAACCGCAAGGTGACCGCGATCAGCGGGGCCACCGTGACGTTCGACGGCGCCGCCGTCAGCGTGCCGTCCGGGGCGAAGGTCGCCGCGGCGAGCACGTACCTGCCCTCGCAGGTGGCGCAGCCCGGCTCCGGCAACATGACGAGCTACAGCTACGACGCGGTCGCCGGCGGCGGCACCCGCGTCGCGCGGATCCTCGCGCCGAAGCCGACCGGCGTCACCTGCCCGGCGTACCCGGCGACGCTCCTCACGTCGACCGCCAAGGGCTGCCGCGCGGTCGAGCTGCACTACGCCACGACCACGACCGCGACCGGTACCACCGAGTCGGCCTGGGGCGACTACGCGGGCCGCGTGTCGTCCATCGGCTTCGTCGCGTGGGACCCGGACGCGGCCACCCCGGCGATGACCGAGTTCACGGTCGCGCGCTACGCCTACGACAGCAACGGACGGCTCCGCGCGGCCTGGGACCCCCGGCTGAGCACGCCGCTCAAGACGGTCTACGACTACGACAGCGCCGGCCACGTCACGAGCGTGACCCCGCCGAGCGAGCGCACCACGCCGGCACCGCTCGCGTCGTGGGGCATCACGTACTCGGCGATCACCGGCGACGCCAACACCGGCCGGCTCGCCACCGTGAGCCGGACCTCGGCCACCACCGGCGAGGCCAGGACCACCGTGGTGTACGCCGTGCCGATCACGGGCAGCGGCGCGCCGTACGACCTCGGCGCGACCGAGCGGGCCCGGTGGGCGCAGAGCGACGCGCCGACCGACGCCACCGCGGTGTTCGACACGACGACCGCGTGCGGTGTCTCCGTCGCGACGACCACGCCGGTCGACTACGGCTGCGCGAGCGTCCACTACACCGACGCCAACGGCCGCGAGGTCAACACCGCGTCGCCGTCCGGCGGCGGGATCAGCACCACGGAGTACGACGGGTACGGCAACGTCGTCCGCTCGCTCAGCGCGGAGAACCGCGCGCGGGCGCTGGACGACTCGGACACCGACGTCGCCGCGACCGAGGCCGCGCTGTCGCGCACCCTCGACGAGCAGCAGATCTACGCGGCCGACGGCCAGCGGCTGCTCGAGACCTACGGCCCGGCGCACCAGGTGGAGCTCGCCTCCGACGGCCGTACCGTCGTCGCGCGGGCGCACACCGTCAACACGTACGACGAGGGGGCGCCGGCGGGGACGAGGTACGACCTCGTCACGACGGCCGCGACGGGCGCCCGCGAGGTCGGCACCACGACCGACGTCGACGTGCGGGTGACGAAGACTGCGTACGACTGGAACCTCCGGCAGGCGACCGCCGTCACGTCCGACGCCGTCACCGGCGGGCTGAACATCGTGACGCGGACGGCCTACGACAGCGCTACCGGCCTCGCCACGTCGACGACCCGCCCGGCGGGCGGGACCACCACGAACACCGCCCAGACAACCCTCACGGTCTACTACTCCGCCGCCGCCAACGCGACGTACCCCGCCTGCGGCGGCCACGCGGAGTGGGCGAACCTGCCGTGCCAGTCGCGCCCGGCGGCGCAGCCGGGGACGACCGACATGCCGGACCTCCCGGTGGTCACGCTGACGTACACGGCGTTCAACATGCCGCGGACGAAGACGGAGACCGTCGGCGCCACCACCCGGACCACGACGACGTCCTACGACGCCGCCGGCCGCCCGGCCACCGTCACGGTGACCGGCGGCATCGGGACCGGGGTCTCGGCGACCGCCACGAGCTACAGCACGAGCACCGGCCAGGTCGACGCGGTCTGCGAGACGTCCTGCGCCCCGGGGAACGCGCGGATCGACCGGACGTACGACGACTTCGGCCGCGAGACGTCGTACACCGACGCCGGCGGCGTGACGTCCACGACGACGTACGACGTCGCCTCGCGCACCGTCGCCACCTACGACGGGAAGGAGACGCAGACCAGGACCTACGACCAGGGGACCGAGCGCCGCGGGCTGGTGACGCAGCTCGTCGACACGCAGGCGGGGACGTTCACCGCGACCTACGGGATCGACGGCGACGTGGCCACCGAGACGTACCCGAACGGCATCGTCGCGACGACGACGCAGGACGAGGCCGGCACCCCGGTCCAGGTGACGTACGACCAGCCGGGCTGCCCGCTGGCGGACTGCGTGTGGCTGACCGACTCGGTCGTGGAGTCCGTCCACGGCCAGGTCGCGAGTCACAGCGGCCTGTCGGCGCAGTCGTACGGGTACGACCGGGCGGGCCGGCTCACGGGGGTGGACGACGTCAGCGAGGGCGTCTGCACCCGCCGCGCCTACACCCTCGACGCGAACTCGAACCGGACGCAGGTGCTGGAGACGGCGTTCACCGACGACACCTGCACCACGTCGGCCGGATCGGCGTCGGTCACCTCGTACGTCGACGCCGCGGACCGGCTGTACGCCGTCAGCCCGCGCACCGCGAGCAACGCGAACGACTACGGGTACGACGCGTTCGGGCGGACGACGCGGGTCCCGGCGGCGCACGCCGGCGTGGCGCTCACCGCGATCTACTACACCGACGACCTCGTGCGCTCGGTCACGTCCGGTGGCACGACGCGGACGTGGTCGCGCGACCCGGCGAGCCGCCTGTCCGGCTGGACCGACGGCGACCCGGCGTCGGGCATGACGCACGTCAACCACTTCGACGGCGACGGCGACACGCCGTCGTGGACGACGGAGGCGGCGGACGGCTCGGCGTGGACGCGGGTGGTCAACGGCATCGCCGCGCTGGCGCTGGTCCACGCGACGACGGCGGGGGCGACGGTCGAGCTCCAGCTCACCAACCTCCACGGCGACGTGGCGGTGGTGGCGAGCTCCACCGCGACGGAGCCGCCGACGCCGCTCGCGTCTTTCGACGCCACCGAGTTCGGCACGCCGCGCGGGGGCCTCGGCACCGGGCCGCGGTACGGCTGGCTCGGCGGGCGGACGCGTTCGGCCGACGTGCCCGGCGGTCTGCTCCTCATGGGCGTGCGGCTGTACCTCCCGTCGACCGGGCGGTTCCTCCAGGTCGACCCGGTCGCCGGCGGCAACGCCACGGCGTACGACTACGTCCACCACGACCCGGTCAACGGCTACGACCTCGACGGCCGGTGGGGCTTCAAGTGCAAGTGGTGCAAGAACGCGCTGCGGCGCGCGGCGAACGTCACGAACTTCGCCGGCTCCATCGTCGCTCTCGGGACCTACGTGGGCTGCGCCGCCTGCGCCGCGGTCGGCTACGGGATGCAGCTCGCCTCGGCCGCGATGTACGGCCTCAGCGGTGACTGGAAGGCCGCCGGGCGCGTCGCGTTCGCCGCGACGTTCTCCTTCGCGGTCGGCAAGGTGAACAAGGTGATCAAGGGGTTCAAGACCGTCGGTCGCGCGGCGCGCGCGGGCCGGGCGCTCCAGCGGTTCGGCAACTCCGCCGGTGCGTTCTACATGAACCGCCACCTGTGCGGGTGGGGGATGGGCTGCTCCTCGTACAAGAAGAAGCCGCGCATCATGGCACCGGGGCGGTACAGGATGGCCAGGATGGACCGCGACTGACCGAGGGCGGTCGCGACGAGGGACGGAGGGGCCCGGTGGGCGTGCGCCAGTGGTTGCGGCGGCGCCCGCCGGAGACCCCGCCCGACCTGCTCGCGCTGCGCGAGGTGCCGGAGGGCGACCGGGCGCGCGAGCTGTGGCGGGAGCTGCCCGCCGGGGTGCGGCAGGACGTGATCCGCCGCGCCCGCCGCGGGGTGGCCGCGCCGGAGCCCGGCATCGCCTGCCTCGCGGTCGGCTGGGCGTGGGCGGTCGTCGGGCCGCCGCACGCGCGGCGGACGGTGTCGACGGGGGCGCGGGTCCGCGCGGTCGCGGAGAAGGTGTTCGAGGCCGCCGCCGGCGCCGGCGCGGTCTACGGCGCGGGGTCGCCGTTCGAGGGGTACGAGCCGGACGACGCGTTACCGCCGGTGCGCCGGGTGGCGTTCGCCGTCGAGGCCGCGAACGTGCCGCCGCTGCGGGCGGCGGGGATCCTGCCGCCGCCCTGACGGCAGGACGGGCCCGCCCGGCGTCGAACGCCTACGGCGACCGCACCACCCGAGGGAGAACCGCCGTGGCCGTCCGCCGTGCCCGCCTGCTCGTCTCCGCCGCCGCCGTCGCGGCCGTCGCCGCCGCCGTGGCGCCCGCGCACTCCGCGCCGGCCCGCAACGCCGCGACGTTCGGCAAGCCGGTCGCGCTGCCGGAGTTCGACGGTGGGGAGCCGTCGCTGGCGATCGACCCGACCGGCAACGGCGGCGTCTACGTCGTGGCGCCGCAGGGTCTCGGCGGCGGGAAGGGCATCGGCTTCTGGGCCAGCCACGACCACGGCAGGACGTTCCCGGTGCGGCGGCTGATCGGCTCGTCGGCGGGCGGCGGCGACTCCGACGTGGAGGTCGGCAACGACCACACGGTCTACGTGGCGGACCTGGAGCTGGCGGCGAACGCGATCTGCCGCTCGTCCGACGGCGGCGCGACGTTCGTCGACGCGACGTCGGGGCAGCCGTGCGACGGGCTGGTGACGAGCCAGTACGGCTACGTCAGCGACCGGCAGTGGCTCAACCACGGCCCGGCCGGCGAGCTGTACCTGACCTACCACGACGTCCACGTGGAGCTGCCGTACACGCTGCGCAGCGACGACCAGGGGCGGACGTTCGTGCCGTGCGGGCCGACGTCGTTCTCGGCGACGGGGACCGAGCTGGCGAACTTCACGCCCGGCCCGACGAGCGGCACCCAGGTGCCGAAGCCGGTGATCGACCGGGAGGGCCGGATCTACACGGCGTTCGCGACGGCGACCGCGCCGGCGCAGGGCGGCTTCGACCACCTGTACCTGACGACGACGTCGGCCTGCTCGCCGGCGTCGGTGTTCACGACGTACCCGATCTACGCGCACGAAGGCGCCGACCTGGCGCAGCCGTTCGACGGTCTCGGCCGCGACGGCGGCGGCACGCTCTACGTCGTCGCGGGCGGCCACCTCACCGGCAGCGACACGACCGACAACGTCTGGCTGTTCCGCTCCGACGACGGCGGGAAGACGTGGGCGAAGCCGGTGCGCGTCAACACGCCGGGCCTGAAGGCGAACATGCTGCCGACGGTCGCGGGCGGGCTGCGCAGGGGCCAGGTCGCGATCGGCTGGTACGGCGCGGCCGGGCCGTCGCGGAGCAGCGCCGGCAACGCGTGGCGCTACTACGTGGCGACGTCGTTCGACGGCGGCCGGACCTTCACGCAGGCGCCGGTGACCGGCGTGATGCACAAGGGTGCGCAGGCGCGGGCGCTGCTCGACTTCACGACGATCCTCGTCGAGCCGCGGACGGGCGCGGTGATCGCGACGTTCGCGGGCGACGCGGACGGCAAGCGCAAGGCGTACGTCGTGCGGCAGACCGGCGGCCGGTACCTGCGCTGATCAGCCGCCGCCGCCCCCGGAGCGGAGCTCGACGATCCGGGTGGCGATGTCGCGGAGCTTGACGTTCTCGCGCTGCGACGCCAGCCGCAGCAGCTCGAACGCGTCGTCGGGGCCGCACCGCTGCTCGGACATGATGATGCCCTTCGCCTGCTCGATGACGGCGCGGGAGCGCATCGCCTCCTCAAGCTGGGTGGTGAGCGCGCGGCTGGCGTCGTAGACCCGCGCGTTGGCGATCGCGACGCTCGCCTGCGCGGCGAACAGCAGGCCGACATCGCGGGCGCCGTCGAACGCCTGCGGCTCGATCGAGTAGAGGTTCAGCGCGCCGATCGGCTGGTCGCGCACGGTGAGCGGCAGCGAGAGCGACGACCTGGCGCCGCGCGCGACCGCGACGCCGGCGAACGTCGGCCACCGGCCCTCGCTCGTCATGTCGCCGATGACGTAGACCTCGCCGTACCGGCTGGCGTCGAGGCAGGGCCCCTCGAGCGTCTCGTACTGGGCCTCGTCGATCGCCTGCGCGAGGTCGTCGGTGCTGACGACGGTGTACGGGTGCCCCTCGCGCCACAACGTCACGCTCCCGGCGTCGCACCCCGGGATGGTGGCGCAGGCGAGCTGCGCCACGCGCGCGAGCGTCTCCTGGTACGTCTCCTCGGCGCGGAGGAGACCGACCAGCTCGGCGTGGTGTGCCCAGAGCTCGCCGGACGGCTCGGTCACGACGGACCGCCCGGCGCGGCGAGAGCCGCGAGCGTGCGTCGGGGGATCACGTGTTCACCTGCCGCGTCGAGGGAGGACGCCCGCACCGCCTGCTGGCTAAAGCGATGAACGCCGGGGCGGTCGGCCCGCGCCCGCCGAGGCGAGTCTACCCGGACCCCTGCCACGTCTCCGCGCTACTGCCCGGGCAGGCGCGTCTTGCTGTCGACGAGCCGCTGCGCGACCTCGCGCAGCTTGACGTTCTGGCGCTGCGACGCGGCGCGGAGCATCTCGAACGCCGCGTCGGCGTCGCAGCCGCGTTCGCCCATGAGGATGCCCTTCGCCTGCTCGATGGTGGCGCGCGAGCGCATCGCCTCCTCGAGCTGCTCGGCGAGGCGGCGGCTGGCGTCGTACACCTGCGCGTTGGCGATCGCGACCGCCGCCTGCGTGGCGAGCTCGATGCCGGTCTCGCGCCCCCGCGGGGTGAACGGGTCCTCATCGCGGGAGTAGAGGTTCAGCGCGCCGAGGCGCGTGCCGCGGACCCGCAACGGGAGCGACAGCGACGCGAGGACGCCGTGGCGGACGGCCTCGGCGGGGAACTGCCCCCACCGCTCCTCCGCGCGCATCGCGGGCACCTCGACGGGGAGGCCGCGGGCCGACGCGTCGAGGCACGGCCCGTCGTCCTGCCGGTACTGGAACTCGTCGAGGAGCAGCGCCAGGTCGTCGGTGCCCGCGACCGTGCGGCCCGGCGCCTCGTCCTCGGTCAGGATCGTGACGCTGGCCGAGTCGCAGCCGGCGACGGCCTCGCGGGCGAGGGTGACGGCTCGCTGGACCGTGCCGTCGAACGCCTCCCGGTCGGGCAGCAGCCCGACCTGCTCCGTCAGGGAGCGGTGCCGCTCCAGGTCGTCGTGGCCGTCGGGGGGGAATGCCGCGGTCGGGTCCATGCAGGACGCCTCAGGTAGTGGTCTGGACGATGTCACGTCCATTCACGCCTGGAGTGTCAAGCGCGGTCGAGGCACCCGTGCCGGGGGCGCTTCCCGCAGCGTACGCCCTCGGCGTACGTCAGGTGGTCCGGGAGGTCCGCGCCTCGACCACGGCCGCGGCGACCTCGGCGAGCGGCTGGTCCCGCTCCCGCGAGCGCTGCCGCAGCCACTCCAGGGCCTCGGCCGGCGTCGTGGCGTGCTCGGCGAGCACGATGCCCGTCGCCTGGTCGACCGCGTCGTCCGGGTGCGCCGCCCGGAGCCGGTTGGCGAGGTCGCGGCTGGCGGCGTAGACGCGGGCGTTGGCGATCGCCACGGCGGCCAGCGACGCCAGCTCCGCGGCGGCGGGCTCACCGTCGCCGAACCCGCCGCGCCGGCGCCGGTACAGCGCGAGGGTGCCCAGCGTCCCGCCGGCGGTGCGCAGCGGCAGCGCCAGGAACGCCGCGTAGCCGAGCGACCGCAGCCCGGCGGCGAACTCCGGCCACCGCGCCGCCTCCCCTGCGGAGCGCGCCGCAACGGCCGTCCCGCCGGCGACGGTGTCGGCGCCGGGCCCGGTGCCGGTGGCGTACTGCGCCTCCTCGAGCCCGCACAGCGCGGGCTCCGTCGCGGCGACGAGCACCGGACCGGTGTCGCGCGCGAGGGCGACGGTCGCGGCGTCGCAGCCGTCGATCGCGCGGCACGCGAGGGCGGCGACGCGGTGCAGCGTCTGCTCGACGGTCTCGTGCTCCACGAGCAGGCCGAGCAGCTCCCGGACACCGGCGGAGAGCTCCGCGTCGTCGTCCATGGGTCACCGCCGGCTCTCGCGGAGGAGGCGGCGGGGCGGGGGCGCGCCGCCCGATCGCCTCCGGGAGCACCCACCGTACGCGCCCCGCGGCCGCGTTGCCGACCCGCGCGGGCGCGCCGGGCTCTACCCTGGTGCGGTGCCCGGCGTCAGCGGCGACGCCGGCAGGAGGGTGCAGACGTGGGTAGCGGCCAGACCGCCTGGGAGTCCGCGCAGATCCAGCTCGCCAACGCCGTCCGGGAGCTCGGCCTCGACGAGGGGCTGCACGAGCTGCTCGCGACGCCGCGCCGGGCGCTCACCGTCTCGGTGCCGTTGCGCTACGACGACGGCCACGTGGAGGTGCTGACCGGCTACCGCGTCCAGCACAACCTCGCGCGCGGCCCGGCCAAGGGCGGCGTCCGCTACCACCCGGCGACCGACCTGGACGAGGTCAAGGCGCTGGCGATGTGGATGACGTGGAAGTGCGCGCTCATCGGCATCCCGTACGGCGGCGCGAAGGGCGGCGTCGGCGTCGACCCGAAGCTGCTGTCCCGCAACGAGCTGGAGCGCGTCACCCGCCGCTACGCCTCCGAGATCATCCCGATCATCGGCCCGGAGCGGGACATCCCGGCGCCGGACATGGGCACCGACGAGCAGACGATGGCCTGGATGATGGACACGTACTCGGTGCAGACCGGGTACTCCGTCCCCGGCGTCGTCACCGGCAAGCCGGTCGCGATCGGCGGCTCCGAGGGCCGCGGCGGCGCGACCAGCCGCGGCGTCATGTACTCGACGTTCTCGGCGCTGCGCGAGGCGGGCGTCGACTACCGCGGCGCGACGGTCGCGGTGCAGGGCTTCGGCAAGGTCGGCGGCCTGGCCGCGCAGTTCCTGCACGACGCGGGCTGCTCGGTCGTCGCCGTCAGCGACGTCAAGGGCGGCATCTACAACCCGCGCGGCCTCAACCCGGTCGCCCTGCTGCGCCACCTGCGCGCCGGCGCCGACACCGTCGTCGGCTACCCCGGCACCGACACCATCACCAACGACGAGCTGCTCGAGCTGGACGTCGACGTGCTGGTGCCCGCCGCGATGGAGGGCGTCATCACCGAGGAGAACGCCGACCGCATCCGTGCGCGGTTCGTCATCGAGGGCGCCAACGGCCCGACGACCCCGGCGGCCGACGACATCCTGGAGAAGCGCGGCGTCGTCGTCGTGCCCGACGTCCTCGCCAACTCCGGCGGCGTCGCCGTGTCGTACTTCGAGTGGGTGCAGGACCTCCAGGCGTACTTCTGGACCGAGGACGAGGTCAACGACCGGCTGAAGGCGCTGATGGACCGCGCGTACACCGACGTCTCGGGGCTCGCCGCCGAGCGCAACGTGTCGTTGCGGACGGCGGCGCAGATGATCGGCGTCGGCCGGGTGGCCGAGGCGCACCGCACCCGGGGCCTCTACCCGTAGGCCGCGGGCCGGCCGCCGCGAACCCCCGTTGCGTCGCGCCCCGGCCGGGCGCACCATGCTCCCGGCGACTCACCTGGGGGGGCACATGCGCCGATCGTTCCGGGCCGCGCTCGCGGCCGCCGCGCTGGTCGCGGCATCCCTGTCCGCCACGCCGGCGGACGCGTTCCAGTTCGCGTTCGACCCGGTCCAGGACCTCAAGCCGGTGTCGTCCTGCCCGCTCAACGACGGGTACGCGACCTACTCGTTCTCCGACGACTCCGACCCGGCGGCGCTCGACGCGGTCCGCGCCGGCTTCGCCGCGTGGAACGGCATGCGCAACCGGTGGGCGACCAGCGACCTCGCGACGGTCCGGGAGGTACCGCTGGACTCCACCAACGTGTCGCCCCGCCGGGTGATCGTGACGGTGAAGGACGGGGGCCAGTACGGCACCAACCGGACGGTGCACCCGTGCACCACGATGGTCCTCAACACGTACTGGGGGATCGACCAGTACCTGGTCTCGGCCGCCACGCACGAGATGGGGCACGTGCTCGGGCTCTACCACACCGGCATCGGCGACAGCTTCTCGGGCCAGTCGACCGATTGGTACCCGGCGATGTCCACCTGCGTCGAGGTCTACGACATCCAGTCGATGCGCGTCCGCCAGGACGACCGCGCCGCGATGCAGTTCATGAACGGCTCCGGGGACGTCGACTGGTCCGGCAACTACGGCGTCGACATGACGGCGAACCTCGGCTTCGAGAACGGCGCCCGCGACTGGTCGCCCCGCAGCGGCACGACGCTCACGCTCAACTCGTCCGGCTACAACAGCCCCCGCTCGATGTACGTGCACAGCTCGACCGGCCAGGCGGAGATGTACCAGCGCGTGAACTTCTCGCCGCAGCTCGACGTCGAGAGCCACCTCGTCAGCGTCCAGGCGCGGACGAAGAAGCACACCGCGACCGACACGAACGGCTCGGCGAGCGTCTTCATACTCGAACGCACCGTCAACTACGCGTCGTTCGACCCGAACGCGAACTGGCTGCTGGGCGACTGCGCGGCCGACAACTACACGACGTACCGCAACGCGAACCAGCGCACCTCGGTGGGCAACCCGGTGCAGATCTCGTACGGCACCTGCGTCCCGACGACCGCCTGGACGCTGTGCTACACGGAGTACGGGTACACGCTCGGGTCGGCGAGCAGCATGTACGACGCCAGCGACCTCGAGGTCGTCGTCCGCAACAACTCCATCAAGTCGTCGACCGGCACGTACACCGGGCCGGACGTCGACGACCTGCGCGTCATGCACTACG
This sequence comes from Mycobacteriales bacterium, assembly GCA_035714365.1. Taxonomy (GTDB): domain Bacteria; phylum Actinomycetota; class Actinomycetes; order BP-191; family BP-191; genus BP-191. The sequence goes on from DASTMB010000023.1 coordinate 129,995, forward strand.
GCGAGCTCGTGAGCGCGACGTCATGAGGAGGGCGGAGATGCGCACGGTGACGGGTCTTCTGCTGGCCGCGGCGCTCGCGGTGGCCGGCTGCGCGCGGACGCCGTTCGCCGCCGGGGCGGGCGCGCACTGCGCCGGCCCGCTCGGGGCGGTGCCGGTGACGCTGGACGACCTGGTCCGGACGCAGCGGTGGGCGGAGGTGTCGGACGTGCGGGACGCGGCGGCGCCGGTGCCGTACACGTCGCTGCGCCCGGCCACGCTCACCGTCGCGCGGTCGTTGCGCGGCGACTGGGGCAGCGGCGAGGTGACGGTCGGCGTGGAGGACGGGACGGTCGCGGAGGCGCGCGCCGAGCGCGCCGGCCATGCCCGGCTGCTCGCCATGGGCGGCCCGCGCACCGCCGCGCTGGTGTCGTTGCGGCCGGACGGGTCGGTCCACTTCCTCGGCGGGTGCGCGGAGCGGCTGGTCCGCCCGTCGGTGGAGCGGTTCCGCGCGATCCGCGCGAAGGGCGGCGACGGCCGGTCCGAGGCGGACCTGTTCCTGTCGCTCGTGACGGAGCCGCGCGGCGAGGCCGCGGTGGCGCTGCACCGGCTGACGCACCCGACGCGAGCGCCGGAGCCGGCCTGGCGCGACCGGCCGGCCGACGACCGGGTGCTCGACAGCGGCGCGCCGGCCGACGTGCTGGCGGGGCTGGAGCAGCGGACGATCGCGTTCCACCTGCCGAAGGGGTGGCGCGGCGTCGAGGCGCAGCTCTGCCCGCGGGTGGCGGGGCTGGCCTGGGAGGTCTGCACGGTGCCGCAGGCGGCGAGGGGGACGGTGCCGCTCGCGGTGTACGTCCGCCGCGGCGCTCCCGTCGAGGTGTGGCTGGCCGACCGCGTGCAGGGCTTCCGCGGGCGGCGGGCGCACGTGCTGACGATCCCGTACGCGGCGTTCGCGTCGGGCACGGCGGACGTCTACGGCGCGGCGGACGTCGCGACCGTCGCCGACGCCTGGCGCCTGGCGGGGACGCGCGGCGCGCTGCTGCACCGCTGACGCCCGCTCGCCCGGCCGCCCGGACCACCCGGGCGGCCGGGCGGCGGCGAAATCTGTCACACCCCCGGTGCAGGGTGGTTCCATGGACCCGCTGGAGACGCCGTGGCAGAATGACAGCGTTGTAGTTCCGTCCGACAGGAGCGTGCGCGTGGACGCCGTACCCGCCCTTCCGAGCTACGACGTCGGCGAGCTCACCGAGCGCGACCGCCGGATCCTCGCGTTCGAGCGCCAGTGGTGGAAGTACGCGGGCGCCAAGGAGCAGGCGATCCGCGAGCTGTTCGAGATGTCCGCCACGCGCTACTACCAGGTGCTCAACGCGCTGATCGACCGGCCTGAGGCCCTCGTGCACGACCCGATGCTCGTCAAGCGGCTGCGCCGGCTGCGCGCCACCCGCCAGCGCACCCGGCACGCGCGCCGCCTCGGCCTGGACGGCTGACGGGCGCGGCGGTGGAGCCGCCCCGGCGGGGCGGGCCGCGGGTGCGCCCGGTCGACCTGACACCCGCGCTGCGCAACGCCCTCGGCGGCACCCTCGCGGTGCTGCTCGTGGCGCTCGGGATCGTGGCGTTGCAGCTCCTCGTCCCCGGCGGCGGCGACTCGCCGGACGTCGTCGGCGGGCCCGGCCCGGCGGTCGTGGCGGAGCCGCCCGTGACCACCGCGCCGCCCGCGCGGGGGACGACCCCGCCGCCGGCCACGGCGGCCGCGACCAGCGCGCCCGCGACGACCGCGCCCGCCACGCCCACCACGTCGCCCACGGCCGCCGCGCGCCTCGCGCTGACCGTCCTCAACAACTCCCGCATCAACGGCCTGGCCAAGAAGGCGGCGGCCGACTTCGCGGCGGCGGGCTGGACGGTCGCGTCCACCGGCAACCTCTCCGGCCGCCTCGCGCTGACCACCGTCTACTACCCGGCCGGGCAGCGGGCGGCGGCCGAGGAGCTGCGCGCGCGGTTCCCGGCGATCCGCGACATGGCGCCGCGCTACGCCGGCCTGCCCGGCGAGGGCACGCTGACCGTCGTCGTGACCCGCGACTACCCTCACTGACATGCTGCCGCGCGCGCGGACGGACGCCGGCGCGGCCGGCCTCGCCGCCCTCACCGCCGACCCCGGCCGCGCGGTGCTCGCGCTCGACTACGACGGCACCCTCGCCCCGATCGTGCGACGCCCGGAGGACGCCGTCCCGGCGCCCGGCGCGGTGGCGGCGCTGGCGGCCTGCGCGGCGGCGTTCGGGACGGTCGCGATCGTGACCGGGCGCCCGGCCGAGGTGGTGGTCGGGCTCTCCGGCGCGGGCGACGTCGAGGGTCTGGTCGTGCTCGGCCACTACGGCGAGGAGCGATGGACGGCGGCGACCGGCCTGGTCGCGCCGCCGGAGCACCCCGGCCTGGCGCGCGCCCGCGCGCTGCTGGCCGGCCGCCTCCCGGACGGCACGCGGCTGGAGGAGAAGGGGCTCTCGGTCGCGCTGCACACCCGCGCCGCCGCCGACCCGGACGCCGCGCTGGCCGAGGCGGAGGCGGTCGCGCGCGCGGTCGCGGCGGAGACCGGCCTGGAGCTCAACCACGGCCGCTACCTGGTCGAGCTGCGCGCCCCCGGCGCCCGCGACAAGCGCGCCGCCGTCGAGGCGCTGGTCGCCGAGCGGGAGCCGGCGGCGTTGCTGTTCGCGGGCGACGACCTGGTCGACCGGCCGGCGTACGAGGCGGTGGCGGCGTTCCGCGAGAGCGGCGGCGCGAGCGTGGGGGTGTTCGTGGACAACCCGGAGGCGGCCGAGGTGCGCGACCTCGCGGACGTGGTCGTGCCGGACCCGGCCGCGTGCGTCGCGCTGCTCCGCGACCTGGCGGCGGCGACGTGAACGACGCCCACGCTCGCAATCGCGCGCAGTACGCCGCCGTCGCCGCCAACTACGCGACGAGCGAGAGCCACGCGGGCGGCGACGACCTGGCGTGGTTCGCGGCGCGGGCCGCGGGCGTCGCGCCGGGGCGGGCGCTGGACGTGGCGTGCGGCGGCGGGTTCTCCACCCGCGCGCTCGCGGCGGCCGGGCACGCCGTGCTCGCCACCGACCTGACGCCGGAGTCGGTAGCCGCCGCCCGCGCCTCGACCGAGGCCCGCAACGTCGCCTGGGCCGCCGGCAGCGCCGAGCAGCTCCCGGTGCGCACCGCGAGCGTCGCCGTCGTCGGCTGCCGCATCGCGCCGCACCACTTCGCCGACGTGGCGCGGTTCGTGGACGAGGTGGCGCGGGTGCTGGTGCCCGGCGGGCTGTTCCTGCTGGTCGACACGACGGTGCCGGAGGACGAGGCGCTGGCCGCGTGGCTGGACGACGTCGAACGCCGCCGCGACCCGTCGCACGGCCGGTCCTGGCCGCCGAGCCGCTGGCGCGCCGTCGTGTCCGGCGCGCGGCTGCGGGTGGAGGAGACGCAGCTCTACCGCAAGCGGCACCCGCTGGAGCCGTGGCTGGCGCGGTCCGGCTGCACCGGCGAGCGCGCCGCGGACGTGCGGCGGCGGTTCGCGGACGCGCCGGACGAGGTGAAGGCCGCCTACCTGATCGACGGCGAGTCGTACACCGACACCAAGCTCTGCCTCAGGGCGTCGCTGCCCGCAGCGTGAGCGCGTCGAGCTGCCGCGCGAGCCACCGCTGCGGCGGCAGCGCGGTCGCGGCGCCGGCGAGCGCGGCGCAGCGGCGGCGGCGTTCCTCGGCGGGCATCCGCAGGCCGGCGTCGATCGCGTCGGCGGTGCCGGACACGTCGAACGGGTTGACCACCAGCGACCACGGCCCCAGCTCGGCGGCGGCGCCGGCCTCGCGGGAGAGCACCAGCGCGCAGCCTTCGGTGGAGAGCACCGGCCCCTCCTTGGCGACGAGGTTCATGCCGTCGCGGACCGGGTTGACGACCAGCACGTCGGCCATGGACAGCGCCGCCAGCGACCGCGGGTAGTCGTCGCTGACCTCGAGGCGGACCGGCTGCCAGCCGGGCACGCCGAACTCCTCGTTGATCTCGTGGGCGGTGCGCTGCACGGCGGCGGTGTACTCGCGGTACTCCGGCAGGTCGTGCCGGCTCGGGTAGGCGAACGCCAGGTGCACGACGCGTTCCCGCCACTCCGGCCGGGTGCGCAGCAGCTCGCGGAACGCCGCGAGCCCGCGGACGATGTTCTTGCTCAGCTCGGTGCGGTCGATGCGCACGACGACCTGCCGGTCCCGCGCCCACGACTCCAGCGCCTGCCGCCGCGCCGCGACGTCGGGCTGCGCCGCCCGCTCGCGCAGCTCGTGGCCGTCGATGCCGAGCGCGTGCACGCCGAGGTCGCAGTCGTGGCCGTCGCCGACCCGGACGGTGCCGTGCCGCGCCGCCGCGCCGAGGACCCGGACCGCGCAGTCGGTGAACGCGTCCGCCCACCGGTGGGTGAGGAAGCCGGCGTGGTCGGCGCCGAGGATGCCGCCGAGCAGCGCGCGCGCGACGTCGTCGGGCAGCAGGCCGAAGTAGTCGGGCGCCGCCCACGGCGTGTGCGAGAACCAGCCGATCCGCACGTCCGGGCGGCGCTCGCGCAGCAGCGCCGGCACGAGCGAGAGGTGGTAGTCCTGCACGACGACGGTCGCGCCCGGCGCCGCCTCCTCGGCGAGCGCGTCGGCGAACGACGTGTTGACCGACACGTACGCCGCCCACTCGCGCCGCCACGCCGCGTCGAACACCGGCTGCGTCGCGGTGTCGTAGAGGTGGTGGCTGGTGAACCACAGGGTGCCGTTGGCGATGCCGTTGTAGGCGCGGTCGTAGGTGTGCGGCTCCAGCGCGAGCATCCGCACCGCGGCGCCGCCGGTGTCGTGGCCCGCCTCGTCGATCCGCCCGCCGGGCGCGGCGTCGGCCGCGGCGCGGTCGGCCTCGGACAGCGCCGCGCAGACCCAGACGGCGTCCCCCTCGGTGAGGACGGTGCGCAGCGCGGAGACCAGCCCGCCGCCGCCGCGGGTGACGGTCAGCCCGCCGGTGTCGTCGGTGCGGAACGACACCGGGCCGCGGTTGGACGCGACGACGACGCTGGCCTGGGGCACGCGGGGCAGACTACCGGCGGCCGGCGGCCGGGGCGGTACCGGTCAGCGCTGGGTGCCGGGGCTGAGGGTGTCGGCGGCCGCGGTCATCCGCTGGGCCAGGTCGAGGCGGGCGAGCGCGGTGCCGCGGGTGTCGCCGCCGTCGCCGTCGAGCAGGCGGCGCAGCGTCCCGGCGAGCGCGGTGCCGGTGAACGGCTTGGTGAGGTACGCCGTCGCGCCGGCGTCCCAGCCCTCCTGCTCCGCGGCCGAGCCGGCCTTGGCGGTGAGGATGAGCACGGGCAGGTCGGCGAGCCCGGGGTCCTCCCGCAGCTCGCGCAGCACGGCGAGCCCGTCCATCCCGGGCATCATGACGTCGAGGATCATCGCGTCCGGCCGGTCCGAACGCGCCGCCGCGAGGCCCTCCGTCCCGTCCTCGGCCTCGGTGACGTCGAAGCCCTCGAAGCCGAGAGACACGCGGGTCATGTGGCGGACGTCCTCGTCGTCGTCCACGAGGAGCACGCGAGGTCTGCTCACGCTGTCCATGCTGCGTGGGTTGCGCTACGTGTGCCTATGGTCACATCGGGCGGTTGACTCCGCGTAACGGTGGCCTGTCCAACAGGGGCAGCTCGGCCGAAACCACCCGATAGTCCTCGCCGACGTTGCGGAACTGCCGGAGCACGTTCGCGGGCGGCTCGCGGAACTCCGCGCGCCCCTCCGCGGCCAGCCGCCGCAGGATCGCGTGCTGGATGACGAACGCCATCCGCCCGAGCTGCGGCACCGCCTGGTTGCGGTGGATGCGCCGGTCCAGGTCGACCTGCGCGAGCCCGGCCATGCCGTAGCGGTGGTAGACGTCGATGAGCAGGCCGATCTCGACGCCGTAGTGCGCGGCGAACGGCAGCGTCTCGAGCACCGCGCGCCGCCCCGCCTGCTCGCCGGCGAGCGGCTGGATCACGTACGCCAGGTCCGGCCAGAACGCGCTCAGCCACGGCCGCGCGACCAGCTCGGTGACGCGGCCGCCGCCCGTCGGCCGCAGCCGCCCGCGCTCGGTGAGCGGGCGCTCGTAGAACCCCTTGACGTAGACGACGTCCGGGTCGGTGAGCAGCGGGCCGAGGGTGCCGGTGACGAACTCCGGCCCCGGCTCGGCGATGTCCGCGTCCACCCAGGCGACGAGGTCGCCGGTGGTGGCGGCGAGCGACTTCCACATCGCCTCGCCCTTCCCCGGCACCCGGCCCTGCTCCGGCAGCACGTCCGCCTCGTAGACGACGGTCGCACCCTCGTCGCGCGCGGCGGCGTCGGTGCCGTCGGTCGAGCCCGGGTCGACCACCACCAGCTCGTCGACCAGCGGCACCCGCTCGACCAGCTCGGTACGGAAGCAGCGCACGAGCGCGCCCACCGTGCGCGCCTCGTTGAGCGCCGGGAGGACGACGCTGACGGTGTTCTTTCCCTTGCGCGCCACCAGGTCCGCGGGGTCGAACGCCGAGTGGTGGAACGTTCTCCGCGCCAGCCACTCCGCGCCGTCCATGCCCGCACTCTCGCAGATCGCGGGTGCTTGTCGGGCCGGGGCGGAGGTAGGGGTCCGGCTGGTTCCGCGCCGCTGCGCGGCGCTCCCTTAGCCGCCGGACCCCTACCCCCGCCCCGGCCCTCCGAGCCTCCGCAACGAGCTCGATCCGGGGTATTGGCGGGTCTGGGGGAGGTGGGTATCGTCCGGTTCGGTCCAGCGTTCCAACGTACGTGCACCCCCGAGTCACCGCCGCGGAATGAGAGACCCGGTGGCCCGCACCAGCAGGTCACCGCCCGCGTTCCGCAAGGAGAAGGCAGTGGCACAGGGCACGGTCAAGTGGTTCAACGCGGAGAAGGGCTACGGCTTCATCGCCGTGGACGGCGGCCAGGACGTCTTCGTCCACTACTCGGCGATCCAGGCCGACGGCTACCGCAGCCTCGACGAGGGCCAGCGCGTCGAGTTCGAGGTCACCCAGGGCCAGAAGGGCCCGCAGGCCGACCAGGTCCGCATCGTCTGAACCACCCGATCCGTCACCGCGAAGGCCCCCGGCTCCGGCCGGGGGCCTTCGTGCTCTCCGGGCGCTGCTCCGGTCGGCGTAGTCAAGTTGGGCCGCAACAGACCGACACAACTACCGTTAGTAACGGTATCGTCACCATAGGTTTTCGGGGGTCTGGTTCAGGGGAGGAACGCATGCCCGGTCTGCGCAAGCACGCGGCTACGGCCGTGGGCGCGGCGCTGGCGGCAGCGGCACTGGCAGGAGCGGTACCCGCCTCCGCGTCGGCGCAACGGCACCCGGCCCGGGTGGTCGTCACGACCACCGACGACACCGTCGCCGCCCGCGTGGCGCGCGAGCTGCGCGCGCACGGCGCGCGGCACGTCCGCGCGCTGCCCGTCGTGCACGGCTACTCCGCGGACGTCCCCGGCGCCTACGTCGACCAGCTCCGCCGCGTCCCGGGGGTGCGTTCGGTCACCGTCGACGCGTCGGTCCGGCTGATGGGGGTCAACCCGGACCTCGGCTACGACCCGCAGAACGACTTCGGCTCGCTCTACGACGTGTCGCGCGTGATCCAGGCGCAGGACGTCTACGCCAACGGCTACGCCGGCCGCGGCGTCGACGTCGCGCTCATCGACTCCGGCGTCGCGCCCGTGCAGGGCCTCACCAGCGGCAACGTCGTCAACGGCCCGGACCTGTCGTTCGAGTCGCAGAGCCCGGGCCTGGCGCACCTCGACACGTTCGGCCACGGCACGCACATGGCGTCGATCATCGCCGGGCGCGACGTCGCGCAGGCGGCGACGGCGTACCAGGGCGACACCGCCCACTTCAACGGCGTCGCCCCGAACTCACGCGTCGTCAGCCTCAAGGTCGCCGACCACTCCGGCGCCACCGACGTCTCCCAGGTCATCGCCGCGATCGACTGGGTCGTCGCGCACAAGAACGACAACGGCCTCAACGTCCGCGTCCTCAACCTGTCGTTCGGCACCGACGCGACGCAGTCGCCGCAGCTCGACCCGCTCTGCTTCGCCGTCGAGAACGCCTGGCGCAAGGGCATCGTCGTCGTCGTCTCCGGCGGCAACGACGGCACCAGCGGCCCGCTCACCAACCCGGCGCAGGACCCGTACGTCATCGCCGTCGGCGCCGAGGACCCGAACGGCAGCGTCAACGCCTCCGACGACCTGGTCCCGGCGTTCTCCAGCCGCGGCAGCGCCGCCCGCCGCGTCGACCTCGTCGCCCCGGCCGTGCACGTGCTCGGCCTGCGCGACCCGGCCAGCGCCATCGACCAGGCCGTGCCGTCGGCGCGGGTCGGCACGCGGTTCTTCCGCGGCTCCGGCACCTCGCAGGCCGCCGCCGTCGTCTCCGGCGCCGTCGCGCTGCTGCTCCAGCGGTACCCGACGCTGACGCCGGACCAGGTGAAGCAGCAGCTCATGGCCACCGCGACGCCGTTCAACTCGGCCACCGCGGACGCCCGCGGCCGCGGCGTCGTCAACGTCAAGCGCGCCGTCAACCAGTCGCCCGTGTCGCTCGCCGCGGCGCAGCAGACGGCGACGCCCGGCACCGGCACCGGCACGCTGGAGGGCTCGCGCGGCTCGTTCCACGTCGGCGACGCCAACGGCCTCCTCACCGGCGAGCAGGACATCTTCGGGCACGCGTTCGACTCCGCCTCGTGGGCGACGGCGACCTCCGCCGGCACCGCGTGGGACGGCGGCGCCTGGAACGGCACCGCGTGGACCGGCAACGCCTGGAACTCCGACGACTGGACCGGCAACGCCTGGAACGGCACCGCGTGGACGGGCAACGCCTGGAACGGCAACGCGTGGAACGACTCCTCGTGGAGCGGCCACGGGTGGACCGGCAACGCCTGGAACGGCACCGGCTGGACCGACAGCGCGTGGTCCGGCAACGCCTGGAACGGCAACGCCTGGAACGGCACGGGCTGGACCGGCACGGGCTGGACCGGCACGGGCTGGACCGGCACCGCCTGGACCGGCACGGCATGGTTGAGCTCCGGCTGGGAGTGACCGGCGCGGC
>DASTMB010000024.1 GCA_035714365.1 Mycobacteriales bacterium
GCCCTGGCCCTGGCGGCGTCGGCGAGCACGACCGACTCGCGGACCGCGTCACCCGCGTCGCGCAGCGTCTCCGCCGCGCGTTCGAACGCCTCGGCCGACTCGGCGTGGCGACCGAGCCGCGCGAGGACGTCGCCGAGCTCGCCCAGCGCGCTCGCCTCGCTGTAGCGGTCGCCGGTGCCGCGGTACGCCTCGACCGCCGCGCGCAGCGCGTCCGCGGCCTCCGCGTACCGGCCGGCCTCGACCAGCGCCGCCGCGCGCCCGCGGGCCGCGCGGGTGCCCGCGGCGAGCCGCTCCCGCCGGCGCACCACCTCCGCGAGGGTCAGGCCGTGCAGCCGGATCCCCTCGCGGCGCAGCACGTCGGCGAGCCAGCGCCCGTCGCCGTCGCAGAGCTCGCCGGTCGTGTACTCGACCAGGCTGGCGGCGTTGCCGGTCATCGTCTCGACGCGCCGGCGCAGCTCGGCGGTGGCCGCGTCCCAGGCGTCGAGCCCGCGCACCTCGTCCGGCACGACGAGCGCGATGTCGACGTCGCTGTCCACGTCGCCGTCGCCGCGCGCGGCGGAGCCGTACAGGTACGCGCTCAGCGGCGCCGGCCGCAGGTCCGCGACGGCGGCGCCGAGCCGGTCCAGGAACGTCGCCCGCAGCTCGGCGAGCCCCTCCACCAACGGCGCCGCGAGGTGCTCGCGGTTCAGCACGTACTGGGCGGCGGTGCCGGCGTTCGTCCGCAGCACGACGCCGTGCCGGACCAGCGCGTCGAGGACCTTCGCGACGCCCGCCTGGCTGCCGGCCGGGCGGAGCGCGGCGGTGATCGCCCGGCCGGTGAGCGGGGCGTCGGTCCGCCCGAGCACGGCGAGCACCCGGCCGGTCAGGCCGGGGACGACCGACGTGATCGGCCGGGCGAGGTCCACCTAATTACGATAGCAGTCACGTGACCACTAAAGTAGGCTACCGGCCGAGTGGCTCCAGGCCGAGGAGCTGCTGCACGGTCGGCAGCAGCCGGTCGATGTGCGCCTTCGAGAGGAACGCGTCGACGGCCGGCTCGGCGGCGGCCTCGTTGGACAGGTCGAACGCCGTGAACAGCAGGATCTTCGCGTTCGGCGCGGCCTCCTTGAGCAGCGGCGCGGCCTGGAGACCCATGATGTCGCCCTCGATGGAGTGGTCGAGCACGATCAGGCCCGGGGACGCGGTGCGCGCCAGCTCGATCGCCTCGCGCGCCGACGCGGCCTCGCCGAACAGCTCGATCCGCGGGTCGTCCATCAACGTCATCCGGATCAGCAGCCGGATGTCGACCTCGTCCTCGACGACGACGAGGACCCGCGTCTTGGTGGGTTCGGTCATGACGGCACGGTCTCCTTCGGTGCGGACGGCAGCCGTACCCCGAAGACGGAGCCGGTGGGGCGGTTGGGCATGTACCAGGCATCCCCGCCCGCCGCGCGCGCCAACCCGCGCACGATGGACAGACCCAGCCCGGTGCCCTGCGTAGCCTTGCTCATCTTCTTGTCGGCGCGCGCGAACTTCTCGAACAGCCGCGGCACGAACTCCGGCGGGACCCCGGGCCCCTGGTCGGCGACCTGGATCTCGCACTCGCCGTCGTGGCAGCGGGCGGCCACGACGATCGGCGGCGCGCCGTAGACGGAGGCGTTGCGGACGTAGTTGGTGACGATGCGGGCGAGGTGCTCGGGGTCGGCGAAGACGCGGGTGCCCTCGGGGACGTCGACGCGCACCTCGGCGGCGCCGGTGGCGAGGTCGTCGACGAGCTGCGTCATCGCCTCGCGCAGGTCGACGACCTGCGGCTCGGACCGGATCGCGCCCGCCTCGATCTGCGACACGGTGAGCAGGTCCTCGATGAGCCGCGCGAGGTGCCGCGCCTGGCGGCTGATCGCGTCGAGCATCTCCCGCTTCTGCGGGTCGGACACCAGCTCCCACTTGCTGGTCAGCAACGACGCGTAGCCGGTGATGACGGCGGTCGGCGTGCGCAGGTCGTGGGAGGCGATGGCGACGAAGTCGCGCATGGTCTCGGTGTTCTCGCGCTCGCGTTCGAACAGCGCCGCCCGGCTCAACGCCATGTCGGTGAGGACGCCGAGCGCGAGCAGCGCCCGCGACTCCTCGCGCCCGAAGAACGGCGTGAACGGCGTCGTGAGCACGACCAGCCAGCCCATGCCGAGCGGCACCCAGAGCGCGCCGTGCGCGTTGACGACGTCCTGCGTGCGGGTGAGGCCGGCGGCGCGTTCGCGCAACGCCTCGAGCTGGAGGTCGTCGAGGCCGTGCGTGCCGACGACGCTGCCGTCGTCGGCGAGGATCGCGGCGCCCTGGCCGCCGATGAGCCGGCTGACGCGGGGCAGCAGGCTGGTCGCGACGTCGCCCGGCTCCAGCGCGCGCATGAGGCCGATCTCGGCGTCGCGGAGCGCCTGCTCGTCGGCGCGCCGCCAGTACGTGAGGACCGCCGCAGGTGGCGCGAAGCCGAGCAGGAACAGCGGCGCGCTGAGCAGGATGACGACCTGCGCGGCGAGCTGGACGGCGGTGACCTCCGAGCCGGACGACGTGCCGGACAGCAGCAGCGCCACGGCGACGCCGAGGGCGCCGAGGCCGAGGGTGCGCATGCGCCGCCGCGACACGGTCGGCTGCGCGGTGCCGGCCCGCCAGAGGCGGACCGCGACGTAGACGCTGAGCGTGGTCCAGTGCGCCAGGAGGACGAGGACGTAGAGCGCGAACGCGGGCGCGCGCGGCTCGTCCGGTCCGGGCAGCCGGGGCAGCGCGAACGCCCACAGCGACACGACGGCGGTCGCGACGGCGGCCGCCACCGACACCCACCGCCGCGGCGGCTGGAACGTCGCCGTGAACCGGAACAGCAGGTACGGGAACAGCACCAGCACCGCGACCAGCGCCTTGGCGGCCCACTGCTGCCAGTCCTCGACCGGGTCCACCGGCAGCACGCGGCCGATGACCGCGATCGAGCCGAGCAGGCCGAACGTCGCCGCGAGCCACGCGTGCGCCCGGTCCTTGCGCACCACCCAGAGGCGGACGGCGATCAGGCCGAGGCCGGCGAGCACGACGATCTGGACGTCCCGGAGCACCTCCCAGATCGCACGCACGCCGTCCATCGTGTCACCTCGCGCGGGGTCCGGCCCCGGCCCGCGCGAACGTGTCGCCCGCGACGTACGCTCCGGCGGTGACCAGCCCGCTCCGCCGTGTGGCGACCGCGGTCGCGCTGCTCGTGTCGTTCGTGCCCGCGCCGGCGCGGGCCGCGGGCGACGCGCCGCCGCGCCAGGACCTCGTCGCCGTCAACGCGCTGCCGCCCGGCGAGTCGGGCCACTTCTCGCTCGCGGGCCAGGCGGCCGGCACGGCGTCGGGCGACCCGGACGACTACGGCGCGCACGTCGACGACCAGCGCGAGCTGTTCTGGGAGGGGCGGCACAAGCCGGGCGGCTTCGCGACCCCCGCCGGCACCCCCGAGCAGCCGAAGGCCGGCGTGCGGATCTACCGCGACGGCTTCGGCGTGCCGCTCGTCTACGGCGACACCGGCTACGACGTGTGGTTCGGCGCCGGGTACGCCGCCGGGCAGGACCGGCTGTTCCTCGCCGACGCGGTGCGCCGGCTCGGCCGCGGGCGGTTCGCCGAGCTCGGCGGCCCGTCGTACCTGCCCGACGACGTCCGCGTCCGCGTCGGCGGCTACACGGACGCCGAGTACGACGCCATGTACGCCGCCCTCCCCCAGGAGGGCCGCGACGCGATCGCCGGCTACAGCGCCGGCCTCGACGCGTGGATCGCCAAGGTCCGCCTCGACCCCACGAAGCTCCCGGCCGAGTACGTCCTGCTGTCCAGCCTGCCGGAGCCGTGGACGCCCACCGACACGATGGCCGCCGGCGTCTACATCACCCGCTACGTCGCCTCCGCCGGGCTGCTCGAGCCGGAGCCGCTGACCGTGCTCCGCGCGCTCGACGGCGAGCTGGGCCGGGAGGCGGCGCTGGACGCGTTCGCCGACCTGTACCCGCGCGAGGACCCGGGCGTCACGACGACGGTGCCGCGCGCGTCGGGGACGTTCGACGTCGACCCGGTGCCGCCCGCGCGGCGCGACGCGGTCTACCGCACGGCCGCCGCGTACGCGCTGGCGCTGCCGGCCGACCTGGACGAGGGGCCGGGCACCGGCGCCTCGCCCGTCCCCGCGTCGCCCCCGCTGCCGGCCGGCGCGGCGCCGGCGAACCCGGCCGCGCTCGGTGCGCTGCGCGGGGTGACGGCGTCGCTGCGGGCGTTCGTGGACTCGCTGCGCGGCGGGTCGTTCGGGTTCGCGGTGGCGCCGCGCAGGACGAAGACCGGCGGCGCGCTGCTCATGAGCGGCCCGCAGCTGGGCTACTCCTACCCGAACGAGCTCTGGGAGCTGGAGGTGCACGGCGGCGGCTACGACGCGCGGGGCGTGTCGGTGCCGAGCCTGCCGACGGTCGGCATCGGGTACGGCCAGCGGGTCGCGTGGGCGCTGACCAGCGGGTACTCCCGCACCATCGACGCGTTCGTCGAGACGACCCGGCGCGACGGCGGCGCGCTCCAGTACCTCCACGACGGCACCTGGCACGACGCCACCTGCCGCACCGAGCACGTCGCGTACCGCACGGAGGTCGAGGGGGTCCCGGCCGGACCGCCGGCGTTCACCCAGGACGTCGAGGTCTGTCGCACCGGCCACGGCCCGGTCGTCGCGAGCAGCGCCGACGGCACGCTGGCGCGGTCGGTCGCGATCGCCATGTGGCGGCGCGAGCTGGAGACCGTCAACGGGCTGCTCGCGTTCGACCGCGTCGACGGGCTGGCGGCGTTCGAGGCGGCCGTCGGCCAGGTGACGTGGAACGAGAACGTCCTCTACGCCGACGCCGACGGCCACATCGCGTACTGGCACCCCGGGCTGCTGCCCCGGCGCAGCCCGCTGGCCGACCCGCGGTTCCCGTCGCCGGGCACGGGCGGGTACGACTGGCGCGGGCTGCTGCCGCGCTCCGCGCTGCCGCACGCCGTCGACCCCGCGCAGGGGTACCTCGCGAACTGGAACTCCCAGCCCGCCCACGGCTTCGACGACACGCTCGCCGACCCGTACTCGATCCGCCCGGCCGGCCTCGCGGGCCGCATCGACGTGCTGGACCGCCGGGTCCGCGCGGCGCGCGGGCTGGACGTCGCGGGCGCCGAGGCGCTCGCGCGCGGGATGGGGCGGGAGGACCAGCGGTGGGCGTCGTTCCGGCCGGTCCTGACCGCGCTCGCGCCCGCCGCCGGCGACGACGCGGGCCGCCGCGCGATGCTGGACCGGCTGCTGGCGTGGGACGGCACGGCGTTCGGGCCGGGGGCGGGGACGTCGGCCGGCGAGCCGACCGACGAGACCGTCACCGACGGCCCCGCGCCGACGATCTTCCGCGCGCTCGCCGACCGGCTCCGCGACGAGGTCCTCGCCGGGCTGCCCCCCGAGGTGGTCGCGCGGGTCGACGCCAGGACCGTCGAGGGCGACCCGTACGCGACGACCTCGCACGTCTTCGACGCCACGCCCGCCGACAACCTCGTGCTCCGCGTGCTCACCGGCCGCACCCCGCTCGCGCACGACTGGCTGCACGGCCGCACCCCCGCCGCGGTCCTGCGCGCGGCGCTCGACGCCACCGCGACCGAGCTCACCGGGGCGTACGGCGCCGACCCCGACGGCTGGCGCGCCCCGCACCCGCGCCGCCCCGTCGAGTCCCTCACCGGCGTCGTCGGCCCGTCGCTGACCATGCCGTACGAGGACCGCGGCTCCTGGGAGCACATCGTGCTGCTGGCCGCGCCCGGCCCCACCGACGCGGTGCGCGGCGAGGTCGGCCACGAGGCGCGGCCCGGCCGGATCGCCGCGACCGGCCCGCCGGTGCCGTTGCCGCTCCTGCTCGCGGGCGCGGCCGCCGCCGCCGTCCCGCTCCTGCGCCGCCGGCGCCGCGCGTGACCGAGGAACGCGCCCTCGCCGCCCTCGACGCGGCCGGCCTCGCCTACCGCGTCGTCCGCCACGGCCCGGTCCGCAGCCTCGCCGAGGCCGCCGCCGCGCGCGGCGTGACGCCCGCCCAGGTCGTGAAGACCCTCGTCGTCCGCCGCGCCGACGACGACCACCTGTTCGTCCTCGTGCCCGGCGACCGCACCATCTCCTGGCCGAAGCTGCGCGAGCTGCTCGGCGTCTCCCGCCTCTCGCTCCCCGACGCCGCCACCGCCCGCGACGCCACCGGCTACGAGCGTGGCACGATCACGCCGTTCGGGTCGCTGCGCCCCTGGCCGGTCGTCGCCGACACCCGCGTCGCCGGCGAGGTCACGCTCGGCGCCGGCGCCCACGGCGTCGCCGTCGCCCTCGACGCCGCCCCCGCCCTCGCCGCGCTCAACGCCACCGTCGCCGACGTCTCGGACCCCGAGCCCGCCTGACCGGCCGCTACCCCACCCCTGCGACATCTTCCGGTCCCTCTCCACAGGCGACCGCCCTGTGGATCGCCGGACCCTCCCCGACACACCCCCCACCCATCATTGGCCTGTACGCGCCACCTGCGCACACGAGCCGTGTCCCCTCCCCCTCCACCCCACCC
>DASTMB010000025.1 GCA_035714365.1 Mycobacteriales bacterium
ACCCGCGCGGCCGTCGTTCGCGTCGCGCTCCTCTGCGCCGGGATGGCGGCCGTGACCGCCGCCCTCGCCGGCCTCACCGCCCACCGCCCGCCGCTCGCCGACTCGCTCGGCCTGCCGTGGTGGTCGCTCGCGCTGCTGTTCCTCGTGACCAGCCGCGTGCAGATCCACGTCGAGGTCCGCCGCAGCGCCCACTCCGTGACGTTGACCGACCTCGCGGTCGTGCTCGCGCTGTTCAGCGTCGCGCCGGGGTACGTCCCGCTGCTGCGCGCGGTGACCTGGGTGCCGATCTGCGCGTGGCGGTACCGGCACAGCCTGCGGCGGGCGTTCTTCAACGGCGTGCTCGGGCCGTTGGAGACCGCGGTCGCGACGCTGGTGTTCACCACGCTGGGCCAGGGCGCGCTGCTGCGCGAGCCGCGCGCCTGGTCCGCCGCCTACGCCGGCATCCTGCTCGCCGGCTTCGCCGGCGCGCTGCTCGTCACCGCCGTGATCGCCCTCAACGACGGCCACGCCAGCCCGGCCGGCCTGCGCGAGGCGGCGGCGCTCGGCGTCGTCGTCGGCGCCGCCAACTGCACCCTCGGCGTCATCGCCGTCCTGCTCGTCGACACCAGCCCCGCCGCGCGCTGGCTGCTCCTCGCGCTCGCCGGCGTGCTCGTCGTCGGCTACCACTCGTACGCCACGCTGCGCGAGCGCCACCGCGGGCTCGAGTCGTTGTTCGGGTTCACCCGCTCGCTGGCGCGGCGCCCCGAGTCGGAGGACGCCGTCCCGGCGCTGCTCCGCCTCGCCGCCGACCGGCTCGCCGCCGACTCGGCCGAGCTGCTGCTCGCGAGCTGGCCCGGCGAGGTCGGCCCGGTGCTGCTGAGCGACACCGGCGGCGGCGTCGAGGCGCGCCCGGCCGCGCTGGAGGACCACTGGCCGCTGGCCCGCGTCCTCGCCGAGCAGACGCCGATGATCCTGTCCGACCGTTCCCGCGACGAGGCCGTCCGCCGCTACCTGGCGCGCGTCGGGCACCGCGAGATGCTGCTCGCCCCGCTGCCCAGCGACGACGCGCCGCTCGGCGTCCTCGTCGTCTGCGACCGCACCGCCGCCAGCGTCCGCGGCTTCACCGACGACGACCTGCGCCTCCTCGAGACGATGGCGACGCACGGCGGCGCCGAGCTCGCCAACGCCCGCCTGGTCGACCGGCTGCGCCACGACGCCAGCCACGACGCGCTCACCGGCCTGCGCAACCGTTCCGTGCTGCCGGAGGCCGTCGCCCGCCTCGTCACGCCCGCCGCCTCGCAGGGCACCTGCGTCGGCGCCGTCGTGCTGCTCGACCTCGACGACTTCAAGCAGGTCAACGACGCCCTCGGCCACCACGTCGGCGACCTCCTGCTCCAGCACGTCGCCGGCCGCCTGCACCGCGCGCGCATCCCCGGCGCCGAGGTCTGCCGCCTCGGCGGCGACGAGTTCGCGCTCGTCCTCCCCGGCGACGAGCCGTCCCTGCTGCTCGCGCTCGTCGGCACCGTCAAGGAGGAGCTGGCCCGCCCGGTCGACCTCGGCCCCGTCACCGTGTCCTCCGGCGCCAGCGTCGGCGTCGCGTTCGTCGGCCCGCACGGCGTCACCGCGCCCGTCCTGCTCCAGCGCGCCGACGTCGCGATGTACGCCGCGAAGCGCACCAACCGCGGCGTCGTGGCGTTCGACAACACCATCGACTCGGTCCGCCCCGAACGCCTCGGTCTCGCCTCCGACCTGCGCGCCCTGCTCTCCGGCGACACCACCCGCGGCACCCTCGACGTCCACTACCAGCCGCAGGTCGCGCTCTCCGGCGCCGTCGTCGCCGTCGAGGCGCTGGTCCGCTGGACGCACCCGAGCCTCGGGCTGCTGCCGCCGGACGAGTTCGTCCAGGTCGCCGAGTCCACCGGCCTGGCCGGCAGGCTCACCGACACCGTGCTGCGCACCGCGCTCGCCGACCTGACCGCGCTGGACGACCTCGGCTTCGCCGGCCTCTGCGTCTCCGTGAACCTCTCCGCCCGCAGCCTGCACGACGCCGGCCTGGTCGAGGACGTCACCGCCGCCCTCAACGACCACGGCATCGCCCCCGGCCGCCTCACCCTCGAGCTCACCGAGAGCAGCATCGTCAGCGACCCCGTCCGCGCCTCCGAGCTGCTCGGCCTGCTCGCCGCGCGCGGCGTCCGCGTCTCCGTCGACGACTTCGGCACCGGCTACTCCTCCCTCTCCCACCTCGCCCGCCTGCCCGTCAGCGAGGTGAAGGTGGACAAGTCGTTCGTCCGCCGGATGCGCGAGGACGCCCGCGACGCCGCGATCGTGCGTTCCGTGGTGCGTCTCGCCGCCGAGCTGGACAACGCGGTCGTCGCCGAGGGCGTCGAGGACGAGGAGACCGCCCGCGAGCTCCAGGCCCTCGGCTGCGACCTGATCCAGGGCTACCTCTACTCCCGGCCGTTGCCGCTGCCCCTCCTCGTGGAGTGGCTCGCGTCCCGGCAGACGCCGGTCCCGATCCGCCTCCGCGACGTCGTGTAGCGGCGCCCCCGCGGCAGTGGGGAGCAGTCCGGCCTAGTTCCGCGCCGCTGCGCGGCGCTCCCTTAGTCGGCCGGACCACTCCCCACCGCCCCGAGCGCGGCTTGCACTCCGGGTGGGCGAGTGCTAAACCTGACCTAGCACTCGACAACGGCGAGTGCCAGACCGGCGAGGTGAGGCTGGGGGACCGGCCATCCGTCGCGGGCGCCGTGTCCGGTCGACACTCGGATCGTTCCGCTGCGTCCATGGAGGACCGCCAGGTATGTCCAAGATCATCGCGTTCGACGAGGAAGCGCGCCGCGGCCTCGAGCGGGGCATGAACCAGCTCGCCGACGCCGTCAAGGTGACGCTCGGCCCGAAGGGCCGCAACGTCGTGCTCGAGAAGAAGTGGGGCGCCCCCACCATCACCAACGACGGTGTCAGCATCGCCAAGGAGATCGAGCTCGAGGACCCGTACGAGAAGATCGGCGCCGAGCTCGTCAAGGAGGTCGCGAAGAAGACCGACGACGTCGCCGGTGACGGCACGACGACCGCGACCGTGCTCGCCCAGGCGCTGGTCCGCGAGGGCCTGCGCAACGTCGCCGCCGGCGCCAACCCGATGAGCCTCAAGCGGGGCATCGAGGCGGCCGTCGAGCGGGTCGTCGAGGCGATCGGCAACGCCGCCAAGGACGTCGAGACCAAGGAGCAGATCGCCAGCACGGCGAGCATCTCCGCCGGCGACACCACGATCGGCGAGATGATCGCCGAGGCGATGGACAAGGTCGGCAAGGAAGGCGTCATCACCGTCGAGGAGAGCAACACCTTCGGGCTCGAGCTCGAGCTGGTCGAGGGCATGCGCTTCGACAAGGGCTTCATCTCGCCGTACTTCGTGACCGACGCCGAGCGGATGGAGGCCGTCCTGGACGACCCGTACATCCTGCTCGTCAACAGCAAGATCAGCGCCGTCAAGGACCTGCTCCCGGTCCTCGAGAAGGTCATGCAGGGCGGCAAGCCGCTGTTCATCCTCGCCGAGGACGTCGAGGGCGAGGCGCTCGCGACGCTGGTCGTGAACAAGATCCGCGGCACGTTCCGTTCGGCCGCGGTCAAGGCGCCGGGCTTCGGCGACCGCCGCAAGGCCATGCTCCAGGACATCGCGATCCTCACCGGCGGCCAGGTCATCAGCGAGGAGGTCGGTCTCAAGCTGGAGAACGCCGACCTGTCGCTGCTGGGCCGCGCCCGCAAGGTCGTCATCACCAAGGACGAGACGACGATCGTCGAGGGCGCGGGCGACGCCGACCAGATCGCCGGTCGCGTCAACCAGATCAAGGCCGAGATCGAGAAGAGCGACTCGGACTACGACCGCGAGAAGCTCCAGGAGCGCCTCGCCAAGCTCGCCGGCGGCGTCGCCGTCATCAAGGCGGGCGCGGCCACCGAGGTCGAGCTCAAGGAGCGCAAGCACCGCATCGAGGACGCCGTCCGCAACGCGAAGGCGGCCGTCGAGGAGGGCATCGTCGCGGGCGGTGGCGTGGCGCTGCTCCAGGCGTCCACCACGGCGTTCGAGAAGATCGACCTCGAGGGTGACGAGGCGACCGGCGCGAACATCGTCAAGCTCGCGCTGGAGGCCCCGCTCAAGCAGATCGCGATCAACGCCGGCCTCGAGGGTGGCGTCGTGGCGGAGAAGGTGCGCAACCTCGAGGTCGGCTTCGGCCTCGACGCGAGCACCGGCGACTACGTCGACATGATCAAGGCGGGCATCATCGACCCGGCCAAGGTCACGCGTTCCGCGCTCCAGAACGCCGCGTCGATCGCCGCGCTGTTCCTCACCACGGAGGCGGTCATCGCCGACAAGCCGGAGAAGCCGCAGCCGGGCGCCGGTGCGCCGGGCGGCGGCATGGGTGACATGGACTTCTAGTCCACCCCACGCACGACCCCGCAACACCCCGCGAGGGGCGGCCCGCTTCGGCGGTGCCGCCCCTCGCGGCGTTCGCGACCGGCCCGGGCGGGTACGGTCCGCGGCGACGTCCCCCTACGTCCCGGAGGTTCCTCGTGCGCCGTCTCCTGCTGGCCGCCGTCGCCGTGCCGCTCGCGCTGTCCCTCGCCGCCCCCGCGTCCGCGTCGTTGCGCGACGAGTGCTACAACTCGACGCCGTTCTTCGTCGGCGGCGCGGTCTGCCGGGTGTTCCCGGACCACTGATCCGGGCGAAACCGCCACATCCGGCGCGCGCGTTTGGCAGGGTGGGGGCATGACGCAGACGCCCTCCCAGCCGCCCGCCGGCTGGTACCCCGACCCCGGCCGCCAGTTCGCGCAGCGGTACTGGGACGGCGCCCGGTGGACCGACCACGTCGTCGGCCCGCAGGGGCAGACGACCGCGCCGTTGCAGCCGCAGGCGGCGCCGGTGCAGGTGAGCTCGCCCGAGCAGGTGCAACGCCAGGTGCAGCAGCAGGCGGGCATCGCGCCGTTGACGACCGACGGCCCGGCCGGGCTGTTCGACTCGCCGGTGCTCGTCGTCAACCAGAAGGCGAAGCTCATCGAGCTCACCAACGAGTACGCGATCTACGGCGCCGACGGCGGCCAGATCGGCTCGGTGGTGCAGGTCGGCCAGAACGCCGCCCGCAAGGTGCTGCGCGCGCTGACCAACGTCGACCAGTTCCTGTCGCACCGCCTGGAGGTCCGCGACGCCTACGGCGCGGTGCAGCTCTCGCTGCACCGGCCCGGCGCGGTGTTCAAGAGCACGGTCATCGTGTCCGGCCCGGACGGCCAGGAGATCGGCCGCATCCGCCAGGAGAACATGATCGGCAAGATCCGCTTCGCGTTCGAGGTCAACGGGCAGCGGGTCGGCGGCATCCAGGGCGAGAACTGGCGCGCCTGGGACTTCGCGATCAAGGACGCGCAGGACGTCGAGGTGGCGCGGATCAAGAAGACGTGGGAGGGGATCGGCAAGGCGCTGTTCACGACCGCCGACAACTACGTCGTCCGCATCCACAAGCCGCTCGAGGACCCGCTGCGGCAGATGGTCGTCGCGTCCGCGGTCACCGTCGACACGGTGCTCAAGCAGAACGAACGGTAGTCGAGCGCCGGTGCGCCACCGCGTGGTCGGCTTTGACCTGGACATGACGTTGATCGACCCGCGCGCGGGCGTCGTCGCGACGATGGCGGCGCTGTCCGCGGAGACCGGCGTCCGCGTCGACGGCCCGCTCGTGGCGAGCCGGCTCGGCCCGCCGCTGGAACGCGAGCTGGCCCACTGGTTTCGGGCCGAGGACGTGCCGGCGGCGGCGGACGCGTACCGGCGGCTCTACCCGGCGCACGCCGTCGCGCTCACGACCGCGCTCCCCGGCGCGGCCGACGCGGTCCGCGCGGTGCGCGAGCGCGGCGGGCAGGTGGTGGTCGTGACGGCGAAGCAGGACGTGCTCGCCACCGCGTCGCTCGCGCACGTCGGCATCGAGGTGGACCTGGTCGTCGGCTGGCGGCACGGCGCCGCGAAGGGGGAGACGCTGCGCGAGCACGGCGCCAGCATCTACGTCGGCGACCACGTCGCGGACGTCGACGGTGCCCGCGCGGCCGGCGCCGTGTCGGTCGCGGTCGCGTCCGGCCCGTGCAGCGCGGAGGAGCTGCGCGCGTACGGCGCGGACGTCGTGCTCGACGACCTCACGGCGTTCGGCGCGTGGTGGAGGATGGCGGGGTGACCCTGGACGAGCGGCTCGCCGCGCTGGACGCCTCGCTGCGCTCCTACGGCGCCGTCGTGGTGGCGTTCAGCGGCGGCGCGGACTCGGCGTTCGTCGTCGCGGCCGCCGCCCGCGCGCTCGGCCCGGCCGCCGTCGTCGCGGCCACCGCCGTCTCGCCGAGCCTGCCCGGGCACGAGCTGGATGCGGCGGCGGCGTTCGCGGCGTCGCTCGGCGTCCGGCACGTCACCCCCGCCACCGACGAGCTGAGCCGCGACGGCTACCGCGCCAACGCCGGCGACCGCTGCTTCTTCTGCAAGGCCGAGCTGCTCGACACGCTCCGCCCGCTCGCCGACGGCCTCGGCATCGCCACGATCGCCACCGGCACCAACGCCGACGACGCGGTCGCCGGCTTCCGCCCCGGCATCCGCGCGGCGGCCGAGCGCGGGGCGGTGACACCGTTGCGGGACAACGGCTTCACCAAGGCCGACGTGCGCGCCGCGTCGCGGGCGTGGGGGCTGCCGACGTGGGACAAGCCGGCGGCGGCCTGCCTGGCCAGCCGGGTGGCGTTCGGCATCGAGATCACCCCGTCCCGCCTGGCCCGGGTCGAACGTGCCGAGGCCGCCGCGCGCGCGCACCTCGCCGCGCGCGGCGTGCCGGTGCGCGACCTGCGGGTCCGCGACCTCGGCGCGCGGGCGCGGCTGGAGGTCGACGGCGACCTGGTCGGCGCGGCCGTCGCGAGCGGGGTGGCCGAGGCGGTCGGCGCGGCGGGCTTCGGCGGCGTCGACGTCGAGGCGTTCCGCTCCGGCTCGATGAACGAGCTGCTGCCCGACCCGGAGCGGTGGCGGTGAGCGGCGCCCACTGGCACCTCGCGTACCCGGAGGAGCTGCTCAGCGAGCCGGTGCTGTGGGAGCTGGCGCAGCGGTTCGGGCTGCGCACCAACGTCCGCCGCGCCAACGTCGAGGCCGGCGTCGGCTGGGTGATCGTCGAGGTGCATGGCGACGACGCGGCACTCGCGGCGGCACGCGACTGGCTCGCCGAGCGCGGCGTGACTGTCGAGGAGCTGCCGGACCTCGGCTAGGCCGGCGGCAGCGCCCGCGAGCGGCGGCGGCTCTCCCGCGCCTGCCGCACCAGCCCGACAAGCCCCAGCGCCAGGCCGAGGCAGACGAGGAACGTCGCGAGGTTCAGCGCCACCCCGTGCTCGTAGTGGCGGGTCTGCGCGTGCCGCGCGCCGTGGCGCAGCAGGTCGTAGCCGAACGGCACGAACACCGCCGCGATCGCCACCAGCCCGCCGAGGAACGCCACCGCCCCCAGCGTGACCAGAAGATCGCCCGCGCGCCGGGGCTCACCGTGCTTCGCCATGTCGGGCGCGAGCCTACGCGGGCAGCCCGGCGACCGCCGCCCCGTGGGGGACGGCGGCCGCCGCGCGTGGCTACGGGACGGCGCCCTCGCCCTGCACGTTGGCGCCGCGCTCGGTCGCCTCGCGGTAGTTCTCGGCGACCTCGGGGTCGACGGTCAGGCCCTCGGCGCGCTCCATCGCCTCGCGGTCGATGTCGCCGGCGTCGCCGCCGGTCACGGCCTCGTCAGCCGCGGCCGCCCGCTCGGCCTCGTCGCGCGCGTCGTCGGTACGGAAGTCGGACTCGGTCATGCCCGTCCTCTGCCCGCTCCCGCCCGTACCTATGCCGCCACCACGCGCAGCCGGAAGAACGGCTGCCCGTCGGCGGTGCCGGTGACCAGCCCGGCCGAACGCAGCGGCTTCAGCCGCGGCGACGACTTCGGGTTCGCGGCGACCGCCGCCTCCAGGTCGACGTAGGCGACCACGCCCGCGCCGGCCAGGTCGCCGGTCGCCTTGGTGAACTTCGCCGAGTCGCCGAGCCCGCTACCCGCCGCGAGCTGCGCCGGGTAGTCGCCGGTGCCGAGGTAGAACGTGTTCCCCTTCAACGTGCTCGTCACCGGCACGCCGAACTGCGTCACCGCCGCCGCCACCTTCGGCCCCGCCGCCTGCGCCTTCGCCGGGTCCGCCACCCGCGTCACCAGCGCCGCCCGCAGCGAGTCCAGGCCGGTGAACGCCGTGCCCAGCACGAAGACGCTCTGCTCGCCGAACAGCGGCAGCACGTCGTCGTCCAGCGACAGCCCCGACTCGCCCAGGACCCCGGCGATGATCGCCGCGGGGTCGAGGCCGCCGGCCCCGCCCGCCTGCGCCAGGCCGTTCTTGAGCTGGTCCCCGACACCCGACGACGACAGCGCCGCGAACGTGTTCGCCGGCAACGCCTTCAGCACCGCGTGGTCGGTCGCCTTCGGCTGCACCCGCTGGTCCACGCCGAACGCCCGGCCCTGCACCTCGACGTAGTCGTTGCTGAGGTGCACCCCGAGCGCGATCCGGCCCTTGACCAGGTCGGTGAGACCCGACGGCAGGGTCGACGACAGCGGGATTTTGTTCTTCGCCGCCTGGAACGCCTGCGCCACGTCCACCCAGCCGACCGCGATCTGGTCACCCGGCAGCTTCGCGACGTCGCCCTTGTAGACGTCGTTGTCCTTCAACGACGCCTGCGCCGACAGCCGCACCGCGTCGTCCACCGCGGCCTGCTCGTCGCTGACGACGACGTACCCCTTGGTGATCGTGTACGCCGTCTTCGCGTCGCCGGACGCCTTCACCCGGTCCAGCGCCGCCTTCGCCTTGCCGTCGTCCTTGCTGCGCAGCACCGCCACCGTCTCGGTGCGGCCGTTCGCGCCCGGGAACACCGCGATCGCCGCGCGCCGGTCGAACCACGGCTTCACGTCGCGCTCGAAGCTCAGGTCGTCGTCGCTCAGCACGTCCCCCAGCACGCCCTCGACCGGGTCGTCGCCGTCCGCCTTCCCCTTCAGCGACGGGAACTTCCCGAAGAACGACCGGGCCGCCAGCTTCTGGTTCGCCGCCGGGTCCAGGTCGATCTTCACGTAGGCGAACGCCGACTTCGGCACCAGCTCGTCCGGCTGCCGGCCCCCACCCGACAACGCCGTGGTCGCGTACACGGCGGCGCCCGCGACGACCGCGAGCACGGCCGCCGACGCGCCGATCACCAGGCCGCGCTTCCCGCCCCGGCCCGGCGCCGGTGCCGGCGACGCGGGCGGCGTGGCGGGCAGGTCCCCCGACGGCACCCCGTCGGCAGGCGGCGTCGTCTCGGTCATGCGATCCCCTCCAGAATGCGATGGTCGCGACACTGTAGAGCGGGTAAGTCCGTTCCGCGCACCGGCGGACGTCGGCTAGCCTGTGCCCCGACCCCCGCCCCTCCGAACGACCCGAGGTACCCGTGCCCACCGGCAAGGTGAAGTGGTTCGACACCGAGAAGGGCTTCGGCTTCCTCTCCCGCGACGACGGCGGCGACGTGTTCGTGCACACGTCCGCGCTGCCCGCGGGCACGGAGGCGTTGCAGCCCGGCCAGCGCGTGGAGTTCGGCGTCGCCGAGGGGAAGCGCGGGGAGCAGGCCCTCTCGGTCCGCGTCCTCGACGCGCCGCCCACCCTCGCCGCCGCGGCCGCCGCCGCCGCCCGGCGCCCGGCCGAGGAGCTGCACGGGATCATCGAGGACATGATCAAGCTGTTGGAAGTGAAGGTGCAGCCGGGCCTGCGCCGTGGGCGCTACCCCGACAAGAAGACCGCGAAGACGGTCGCCGAGGTGGTCCATGCGGTGGCCCGCGACATCGAGGGCTGACGTTCCGGCGGGCGCCGCGCCGGGAGCCCCCACCTGGTCCCGCTAGTCCCGCGCCTCGCTACGCTCGGCGCTCCTTTAGTCGCGGGACCAGATGGGGCCTCCCGTCACGGCACCCGGCTGAGCAGCTCCTCGACTGCGCGGCGGCCTTCCTCGCCCAGGTCCCTCGTGAAGTCGTTCACGTACAGGGCGATGTGGGCGTCGACCACCGCCGGCTCCAGCTCCTGGCTGTGCTCCAGCACATACCCCCGTGACACCTCGGGGTGCGCCCAGGCGTGTTCCACGGACTGCCTGATCGCCGTCTCTATCGCTCGGGTGTCGAGGTGGTCTTTCGCGACGATGGCGCCCAGGGGGATGGGGAGGCCGGTCTGGGACTCCCACCAGTCGCCGAGGTCGGCGACCGCCCGCAGGCCGTAGGTGGGGTAGGTGAAGCGGGACTCGTGGATCACCAGGCCCGCGTCCACCTCGCCGGCCGCGACCGCCGGCATGATCCGGTCGAACGGCATGACCACGGTGTCCGCGAAGCCCGGGTCCCACAGGCGGAGCAGCAGGTAGGCGGTCGTCCGTTCGCCCGGTACGGCGATGGTGGCGCCGCGCACGTCGGCACGGTCCTTCGTCACGACGAGCGGGCCGCAGCCGCGGCCGAGCGCGCCGCCGGAGGCCAGCAGCGTGTAGCCGGTGAGGTGGGGGAGGACGCCGTACGACACCTTCACGACGTCGAGGTCGCCGGCGAGGGCGTGCGCGTTGAGGACGTCGATGTCCGCGTAGACCGGCGGCGCGAACGCCGGGCCGCCGACCAGCCCGTGCACGAGCGCGTGGAAGACGAACGTGTCGTTGGGGCAGGGCGAGAAGCCGAGCGACAGCGTCACGCCAGCCCCTCCGCGAACAGCGCGCCCGCGGCGGTGCCGAGCGAGACGAGCGCGGTGACGAGGTCCCAGGAGGTGCGGTCGCGCAGGCCGACCTCGTTGGAGATGGTGCGCACCTCGAGCACCGGCAGCGCGTGCAACGCCGCGACGTGCGCGACGCCGGCGCCCTCCATCGCCTCGGCGACGGCGCCGTGGCGGCCCATCAGCTCGGCGGCGCGTTCGGCGGTGCCGGTCATCGTGGACAGCGTGAGGATCGCGCCGACGGCGACGTGCAGGCCGGCGGCGGCGACCCGGTCCCGCGCCGCCGCGACGAGCGCGGGCGGGCAGTCGACGGTGGCGCCGCCGTCGAGGCCGAGCGCGGCCAGGTCGAGGAAGCGTTCGGGGGACATGGCGCCGAGGTCGGCGGCGACGATGGACGACGCGACGGCGGTGTCGCCGTGCGCCAGCCGCGCGGACGCGAACGCGCCCGCCACGCCCATCGACACGACCAGCCCGACGTCGTGCGTGGCGACGACGTGCGCGGTCGCGGCGGCCGCGGCGGCCGGGCCGACGCCACCGGCGACGACGAGCACGTCCGGGCCGTCGGTCTCGCACCGGCGGCACGACGGGTACGGGCCGACGGTGACGGCCTGCGGCTCGCCGATGCCGTCGGCGACGGCGTCGCGTTCGGCGGCGACGGCGGTGACGACGAGGGTCAACGGCACGCGAACGCCTCCCGGATCCGGTGGTCGGCCCGCGCCAGGTCGTCGCGGAGCCCGCTGGCGAGGGTGTCGCTGATCGCGGCGACGCGGGCGCGCCAGCCGGCGTACTCGGCGTCGAACGCCGCCCGCTCCCGCCGCGACAGCCACGGCGCGCGTTCGGCGAGCGACCGCGAGTCGCGCAGCAGCAGGTGGGCGGCGGCGTTGCGGCGCACGTCGGGGTCGGCGTCGGCGGCGAGGGTGGACCAGTCGTCCAGCTCGGCGAGCCGCTGCCGCGCGCGGGCGCGCAGCTCGGCGTCGGCGGTGGGGTGCGCGTAGACGACCTGCGCGACGGCCAGCTCGTCACGGCCGTGCAGCGAGTCCCACGCGTCGAGCCGCGCGGCCGGGTCGGCGACGAGCACGAGGTGCCCGGCGCGCTCGCGCGCGGACAGCGCGCTCGCGGCGGCGGGGGAGGTGACGAGCAGCACCCGCGCGGCGTCGCCCTCGACGGTGCCGGGCCAGGCGGCGGCGACCTGCTCCAGCGCCGTCACGGCGGCGCGCGCGTCGGCCCACGCCTCGGCGCGGACGGCGGCGACGCGGGCGTCGGCGAGCAGCGCGGCGGCCTGGAGGCCGCCGGAACGCAGCGGCCCCGGCGCCGGCTCCTCCGGCGCGCGGGCCGCGCGCGGCGGCGGCAGCGGCGCGCCCGCGGCGAGGGCGGCGCAGATGCGGTAGGCGTCGGCGAGCTCGACCATCCGCCGGTGCGCCTCGGCCTGGACGTCGCCGGAGAGGTCGGCGACGCGGTCGGGGTGGAGGAGCTGCGCGGCGATGCGGAACGCCCTACGGACGTCGGCCGGCGCGGCCCCGGGCGCGAGGCCCAGGACGCGCCACGCCCAGGCCGCCTCCACGACTCGTTACTTGACCTGGACGGTGAACTTCCACACGCCCTCGCCGGCGGCGTCGTTCCGGTGAATCTCGAGCGGGAGCGCCTGACCGGACTGGAACTGCGAGCCGATCTCGACCGAGCGGTAGTGGTCGTGGCTGAACTCGCCCTGCTGCCCGAGCCGCCAGCCGTGCTCGGCGACCGAGCGCGGCACGTCGATGCCGAGCGTGTCGCCGGGCTGCACGGTGATGGTGGCGGTGTCGGTGGTGACGCGGCAGTCGTTGGCGCGGCAGTACTTCTGCGCCCGCGCCTTCACGGACACGCCGTGGGCGGTGAGCGTGATGAACGGGTTCTGCTTCTCGAGGCCGAGGCATCCGGTGCTGCCGAGGACGGCGACGGCGGTGAGCGCGACGGCGGCGTAGCGGGAGCGCATGGGCGTCAGGTTACCGTGCGCGCGACGCGCACCCGCGCCCACACCGTGGCCGCGACGAGCGCGACGGCGGCGAGGCCGAGACCGTACGAGCCGCGCAGCGGCAGCGCGAGCCCGGCGCCGCCGCCGGCCACCCAGGCGAGCTGGAGCACCGTCTCCGACCGGGCGAACGCCTGCCCGCGCACGTCGTCGGCGAACGCCACCTGCACCGTCGCGTCCAGCGCGATCTTGGCGAGCGCGCCGGCGACCGCCGCGGCGAGCGCGGCGAGCAGCGCGGTGCCGACGGAGTACCGCCAGGCGCCGGCCGCGCAGCAGAGGGCGGCGAGGCCGACGGCGCCGACGATCAGCCGGTCGGGCGCGAGCCGGTTCAGCCGGGCGCCGGCGCCGGTGCCGAGCGCGCTGCCGACCGCGACGGACGCGACGAGCAGGCCGATGTCGAGGTTGGAGCCGCGGCGGCGCAGCAGGAACGCGAGGTACGTCGTGAGGAAGCCGGCCAGCGCGCGCAGCGACACCGCCGACAGAAGCGCCGACCGCGCCTCGGCCGGGAACCGCGGCGCCCGCACCCGCTCGCGCGTGTCGGCGCCGGCGCTGTTCACCTCCTTCGGCAGCCGCAACGCCAGCACCGCGCCGGCCGCGAACGCCACCGCCGCCAGCCGCAGCGTCCAGCCGTACCCGATCTTCCCGACGCCGAGTCCGACGACGCCGGCGACGGAGGAGGCGGCGATGCCGCTCGCGGTGAGGCGGGCGTTGGCGCCGACGAGGGTGCTGCCGTCGGGCAGCAGCCGGGGGACCGCCGCCGCCCGCGCCACGGCGTACGCCTTGGCCAGCACGAGGATGCCGAACGCCGCCGGGTACACGCGCAGCCCGTGCGGCGCCTGCGCCATGAGCCACGCGAGCACCGCGCGGCCGCCGAACGTCACCGCGAGCGCGCCGCGCCGGCCGGCGCGGGTGCGGTCCAGCAGCGGCCCGACGACCGGCGCCACGAGCGCGAACGGCGCCATGGTCAGCAGCAGGTACAGCGCCACCCGGCCGCGCGCCTCGCCGGCGGGCACGCGGAAGAACACCGTGTTGGCGAGCGCCACCGCGACCAGCGCGTCGCCCGCGCCGGCGGCGACCGCGAGCCGGACCAGCGGCGCCAGCGGCGACGGCCGCGCCCAGCGGGGCAGCGCGAGCGGCGTCGTGGGCACGGCCGCATTGTGGCGCGGCTGTCGCGGGCGGCGTTCGTGGGCCAGAATGCGCGGGTGACGACCACCGACGACGTGCGCCCGAGCGAGACCCGCCCGCACGCCGAGCCCGTGCCCGACGCGGTCTGCGCGGCGGCGGTCGACGTGGCCCGCGCGGCGGCCGTGGAGGAGCTGGGCGGCGCCGTCGGCGAGCACCTCGGGGCGGTCAGCGACGGCGACCGGCTGGTCACCCACCTGTTCGCCTGCCTGGACGACGGCTACCGCGGCTGGACGTGGGGCGTGCAGGTCGTCCGCGCCGCGCGCGCCAAGGACGTCACGGTCAACGGCGTGTACCGGCTGCCCGGCGCCGGGGCGATGCTCGCGCCGCCGTGGGTGCCGTGGGCCGAGCGGGTCCGCCCCGGCGACCTCGGCGTCGGCGACCTGCTGCCCGCCGCGCCCGACGACGAGCGCCTCGCGCTCGCCATCGAGGACGTCGACTCGAACGTGCCGCTGATCGAGTGGGGGCTCGGGCGGCCGCGGGTGCTGTCGTTCGAGGGGCGGGTGGAGGCGGCCGAGCGCTGGTACGACGGCGACGCAGGACCGCAGGCCCCGCAGGCCAAGCACGCCCCCGCGCCGTGCCTGACGTGCGGCTTCTACGTGCCGCTCGCGGGCGCGCTGGGGCTCGGCTTCGGCGCCTGCGCCAACGAGTTCTCGCCCGACGACGGCCGCGTCGTCGCGACCGACCACGGCTGCGGCGCGCACTCCGAGGGCAGCCCGGACGTCGCCGCGATGGGCGAGCGGCCCGCGCTCGTCGACGAGTTCACCTACGAGGTCGTGGCGGACGAGCCCGCGCCGGAGCCGGACGAGCCGGAGCCGGACGAGCCCGCCGCGGAGTGACCGACCCGTTCGGCACCGGGAGGATCCGGGAACGCGTGCTCGCGGCGTGGGCGGCCTCGCCCGCGCGGTTCCGCGAGGACGCGAACGCCGAGGCCGACGCCGCCACCGGCGACCTGCTCGCCGAGCTCGCCCAGAACGCCGCCGACGCGGCGACGCGCGCGGGCGTCCCCGGCCGGCTGCTGGTCGAGGTCACCGACGGCACCCTCTACGCCGCCAACACCGGCGCCCCGCTCGACGCGGCCGGCGTCGAGGCGCTCTGCCACCTGCGCGCGTCGGCGAAGGCGGCGGGGTCGGTGGGCCGGTTCGGCGTCGGCTTCAAGGCGGTGCTGGCGGTGACCGACGCACCGGCCGTGCTGTCGCGCGGCGGCGGCGTGCGCTGGTCGCGGACGCTCACCGCCGAGGCGGTAGCGGCGGTGCCCGCGCTGGCGGCCGAGGTGGCGCGCCGCGACGGCGAGGTGCCGGTGATGCGGCTGCCGTGGCCGGCCGAGCCGGACGCGCGGGCGGCGGCGTTGCTGGAGACGTTCGACACGGTGGTGGTGCTGCCGCTGCGCGCGCCGGTGGACCTCGGCGCGGTGGACGGCACGTTGCTGCTGACGCTGCCGCTCGACGCGCTGGTCGTGGACGGCGTCGAGCACACCCGCGACCCGGCCTGGGTCACGCACACGCTCTCCGGGCGGCTGCCGGCGGCGCTGCTCGCCGACCGGCCCGTGGAGGAACGCGAGCGCGACGGCTGGGCGGTCACCGTCGCGGCGCGCGTGGTCGACGGCGTGCCGGTGCCGTGGGACGGCGACCGCCGGCTGCGCGCGCCGCAGCCCACGGAGGAGCGCGTCGACCTGCCGGTGCTGGTGTCGGCGACGGTGCCGCTGGAGCCGTCGCGCCGGCACGTCGTCGGCGGCCCGCTCACCGGGTGGCTCGCCGGCCGGGCGGCGGATGCGTACGTCGCCCTCCTGGAAGCCCTGCCCTCCACCCCCGCGCTGCTCGACCTGCTGCCCGCGACGCTGCCGGCGGGGGCGTTCGACCTGGCGGTGCGCGAGGCGCTGGACCTGCCGTCGGCGCGGGTGCTGCCGGGGCGGCGGCGCGGCGAGGAGACGGCGGTGGTCGACGCGGGCGCGGCGGGCGGGCCGCTCACCGACGCGCTCGCGCTGCCGCAGCTCCTCGACCCGGCCTGGCTCGGCGCCGGCCGCCGCCGCGCCGCGCTGGCCGCGCTCGGCGTCCGCGTCCTCGACACCGCCGACGTGGTCGACCTGCTCGCCGGGCTCGACCTCGCGCCGGAGGGGTGGGCGCGGGTGTACGCGGCGTTCGCCGGCGTGCCCGACCCGGACGCGCTGCGCGCGCTGCCGGTGCCGCTGTCCGGCGGCCGCGTCGTCACCGGGCCGCGCGGGCTGCTGCTCCCCGGCGATCCGGCCGTCGTCGCCGCGTCGGAGCCGCTCGGGCTGCGCTGGGTCCACCCGGACGCCGCGACCGGGCAGGCACGCGAGGTGCTGCGCGGCGCGGGCGCCGAGGAGGCCGACCCCGGCGCGCTGCTCGACGCGCTGCGCGACGCCGTCGAGGCGTCGCTGGACGACGACCCGCCCGTCCCGCCGGACGCGCTCGCCGACGTGGTGCTCCGCGTCCTCGCCGGCGCGCCAGGGGCTGCCAGCGGCCGCGACTGGCTCGGCTCGCTCGCGCTGCCGTCCGCCGACGGCGACCTCCGCGCGGCCGACGAGCTGCTGCTGCCCGGCGGCGACCTGGCGCGGTGGGTGCGCGACGACAGCCCGTTCGGGCTGCTCGCCGCCGGCGTGGTGGACACCTACGGCGCCGCCGCGGTCGAGGCGGCCGGCGTGCTGCGGACGTTCGCCGTCGTCAGCGACGACGGTCCCGGCGGGCACGACCTGGACCTGGAGGACGAGTACGACGAGCCCGGGCCGTTCGCCGGCGTCCGCGACCTGGAGTGGGTGCGCGACGACGCGTGGGCGGAGGCGCTCGGGGCGTTGCCGGTGCTGGAGGGGTACCCGCTGTTCTGGCTGCGCCGCAACGCCTGCGTCCCCGTCGCGGGCGGCGGCGTGCGGCTGCCCGCGGAGGTGGCGGGGGAGGGCGCGGACCCGCTGCTGGCGGCGTTGTACGACGCCCCGGCGCCGCTGCCCGCGGCCTCCCGCGCGGTGCTCGCCCGGCTCGGCCTGGTGACCACCGTCGAGGCGCTGGACGAGGACGGCCTCGCGGATCTCGCCGACCGGATCGCGGACCGCGAGGCGACGCTCGACCAGGTCCGCCACCTCTACGCCGCGCTGGCCCGGCGCGGCGTCCCGCTCGACCCGCCGCGCGTCCGCGCCGTGGTCGACGGCGCGCTGGTCACGGTCCCGACCGCTGACGCGTACGCCGTGGACCGACCCGACCTGCTGCCGCTGCTCGGTGACCGGCCGTGGCTGCCGGTCGACGTGCGGCTCGGCGAAGCCGTCGCCGACGTGCTCGGCACCCGGCTCGCCACCGACCTCGGCGCCCGCGTCACCAGCGAGCCGCACGCGACCGCGCGGCTGGCCGACCTGGTGCCCGGCGCGCCGGACACCGGCGTGGACCTGCACGACCCGCTGCTCGTGAACGGCGTGCCCGTCGCCTGGTCGCTCGCCGGCCGGGTGCCCGCCACCGACGGCTCGCCGCGCGGCCTGGCCCGGCTCGCCGCGTGGCTCGGCGGCGCGTGGCACACCCGGCACGCGGTCGAGGCGGCGTTGCGCGGCGACCGCGACGACGAGGCGCTGCTCGACCCGCTCTAGCCGGCCCGCACCTGCACGTTGCCGCCGCCGAGCGCGCCCGCCGCACTGTACGACCAGAGCGCGTCGCCGGCCTTCGACAGCACGATGCGGAACGTGTCCGCCCGCCCCGGCTCGCCGTTGTCGGTGACGGTGACCTGGTAGCGGTAGCCGGCCGCGCCGTTGACGGTGGCCGGGCCGGTCAGCACCGCGGTCGTCCCGTCGACCCGCAGCGTGTCCACGACGCGCGCGGACACGACCGTCCCGGACCGGTCGTCGTACGACAGCGACCCGCCCGGCATCGCCGCGCCGGCGTTGTACTCGGCCTCCACGCCGAACGCCCGCTTCGGCCCCGCGCCGACGACGAACCACCCGCCGCCGCTCGCCCGGCCCGGCGTGCTCGACGCCGTCGTGCCGCACGCCAGGCACGGCACGGACAGGCCGACCCAGGTCAGCGTCACCGACGCCGAGACGCCGCCCGCGGTCGCGGTGACGGTCTGCGTGCCGGGCGCGTCGGAGAGCGCGTTCGCGCCCGCGACGCCGTCGCCGGCCGTCACCGTCTCGGCGTTGCGCACGCCGCCCGCGCCCGTGCTGGTCCAGGTGACGGCGGCGTTCGGCACGACCGTGCCGCTCGCGTCGCGGACCGTCGCGGTGAGCGCGTCCGGCTGCCCCTGCACCGACGCCGGCGTGGCCGCCGCCAGCGCGATGGTGGCCGGCGCCGCGGGGGGAGCGACGCCGGCCGTCCCGTCCGGGTACGCGACGGACCAGAGCCCGCGCACGTCCTCGGTCGTGTTCACGAACCCGCCCACGGCCACCCGCCACCGCCCGGGTTCCGGTGCCACGAACGTCAGCCGCTCGTTCGGGGCGGACGAGCAGAACGACGAGTAGCCGTTCGGCTGCGGCGCGCCGCAGAGGAGCTGCGTCGAGCCGCGGTTCGTGCCGCTGGGGTCGTAGACCGTGATGTCGACGTCGTCGGCGTACGCCGTCTTCCAGTCGACCATGACGTCGAGCGAGAGCGCGCCCGGCGCCACCTCGACGGCGGACTCGAACGCCGACGTCTGGACGAACGCGGCCGGCCCCACCGTGCCCGCGAACGCCCGGACGTCGTACGTGACGCCGTCGTCGTACGCGGGGGCGGTCCCCGCGGCCGCCATCCGCGTCGCCCGGTCGGCGTCGACCAGCCCCGCGCCCATCGAGTACTGCTGGTAGTTCGGCAGGCCGGGCGCGCCGCCGCGCTGCGCCGACCCCTGGACGATGTCCTTCACCTGTTGCGGCGTGAGGTAGGCGCCGCGGGAGACGAACGACGCCTGCTGCATCAGCGCGACCACGCCGGCGACGTGCGGCGACGCCATCGAGGTGCCGTTGACGTTGCCGTAGTACGGCGTGTCCTCGGGCGCGATCGGCTCCGGGTTCGCCGACGTCGCGTCGCCCGCGTGCGTCGTGGCGCCGGTGAGGGAGCGGACCGACACGATGTTCTCGCCGGGCGCGCCGACGGTCGGGTGCCAGAACGGGCTGCCCGGCACGCCGCGCGAGGAGAAGAACCCGATGTGGCCGGTGCGCTTGTTCGTCGCCGCCACCGAGATGGCGTGCGGGTTGACGGAGAACGCGTTGAGCGCGTCGGTGCGCGGGCCGTCGTTGCCGGCGCCGAAGACGACGGAGATGCCGGCGTCCCAGGCCGCGTCGATCGCGCGGTTGACCGGGTGCTCCGGGTCGTACGGCGTGCCCGCGCCGGGGCCCCACGAGTTGTTGAGGACCTTGATGTTGTACTGCTCGCGGTGCGCCAGCGTGTAGTCGAAGCCGGCGAGCACGTTGATCACCTCGACGGCCTCGCCGGTGCCGAGCCCGACGAGCTGCGCGCCCGGCGCGACGCCCTGGTACAGCCCCGGCACGCTGGACGCGGTGCCGTACCCGGCGGCGATGCCGGCGACGTGCGAGCCGTGGCCGGACGTGGTGTCGGTGCTGATGACGTTCTCGACGGGCACGACCGGGTCGGCGCGGTCGGTGTCGCCGACGAACTTCACGTTCTGCACGGTCTTGACCGGCGTCCCCTTGCAGAACGCCGCCGCGCCGCAGAGGTCGGGGTGCGTGCCGTCGACGCCCGCGTCGACCACGCCGATGCCGATGCCCGCGCCGGTCCACCCGGTGCCCGTGTAGCCGAGCCCGCCGGAGTACCGCCCCCACGCCGTGTCCGCGCGGATGCTCTGGTCGGCGGCCAGGTCCAGCAGCTGGTAACGCTCGTTCGGCCACACCCCGCGGACGCCCGGGAGGTTGCGCAGCAACGGCACCAGCGCACCCGGCAGGACGACGGCGGCCGCCGGCACCGCGCGGTAGGGGTGGACCGCCGAGGCGACCCCGCGCAGTACCTCGACGTCCGTCGCGGTGGGCGGTGCGGCGAACGTCACGACGTACGTCACGTCGGTCGCGCCCGCACTCGCCGGGACGGCGAGGGAGGGCACGGCCAGCGCGACGGCTGCCGCGAGACCGGCGGCGCGCAGCGCGCGCGTCAGTCCACGAGTGGGCACGACCGTCAGCCTGCCGCCGCGCGGTCCCCGCGGCCATGGCCTGCGCGGGTCCTTTGCGCCCGCCGCGCGGGACCTACGGCCCCGGCGGAGCTGGTTCGTTCGAACTAGTCCGCGCCGCCGCCTCGTCGCGCGCGATCGCCGCCGCCCGCCGGCGCGTGTACGCGATCCCGACCAGCCCCAGCAGGAACCCGGCCAGGCACGCGCCGATCCACCACAGGTGCCCGCCGTCGCGCAGCCGGTCGCGGAGCAGCACCGTCACCACCAGCGCCACCGCCCACAACGCCGTCCCCACGACGACCGTGCGGACGTCGTCGGTCTCCACCGGCGGCGGGTCCGGCAGGCGCTGCGGCATCGGCCCTCCGGGGAACGGCGTACGGGACGCCCCCGATGCTGCCACAGTGATGATCGTGCTCTCCCCCGCAGCCACCCGGTACCGCCTGATCCTGGACCTGGCCCGCGAGGTCACCGCCCAGCGCGATCTCGGTGCCGTGCTCGACGCGACGTTCGTCGCGCTCCGCCAGCTCCTCGACTTCGGCGGCGGCTCCATCGCGCTCGTCGGCGACGACGGGTGGATCTCGTTCGCCGCCACCGACCCGCCCGCCCCGCCCGAGGCGATGGCGATGCGCATCCGCGTCGGCGAGGGCGTCTCCGGCCGCATCGTCGAGACCGGCGAGCCGGTCTACATCGGCGACATCCACACCGACCCGAACGTCACCGAGGAACGCCGGCAGCGCAGCGTCTCCGCCGGCGTCATCGCCTACTTCGGCGCCCCGCTCATCACCGAGGGCCGCCCGATCGGCGTGCTCCAGATCGACTCGCCCGTCGCCGACGTGTGGGGCGAGGAGGACCGGCTCACGCTGCTGTCGTTCACCCCGATCGTCGCCTCCGCCGTCCAGAACGCGCGGCTGCACGAGCGCGAGCAGGCGGCGTTGCGGCGGCTCGAGGAGCTCGACCAGCGGCAGCGGGACTTCGTCGCGATGGTCAGCCACGAGCTGCGCACGCCGCTCACCGCCGTCATGGGGTACGCGGAGACGATCGTCGACCACGCTCCCCAGCTCGGCCTCGACGGCGTCGTCGGCCTGGTCGAACGCTCCCGCAACGCCGCCACCCGCCTCGCCCGCCTGGTCGACCAGCTCCTCGACCTGTCGGTGCTCCAGCGCGGCGAGCTGCGCCTGTCGCTCGCGCCCGTCGACCTCGGCGCCCTGCTCGCCGAGGTCGTCGCCGGCACCCCCGACGGCCGCACCGTCACCCTCGACGTCGACCCCGACCTGCCCCCGGTGACGACGGACGCCGGCCGGCTCACCCAGGCGGTCGCCGCCCTGGTCGACAACGCCGTGAAGTTCTCCACCGCCGACGTCGCCGTCTCCGCCGCCCGCGCCGGCGACGCCGTCGAGATCCGCGTCGCCGACCACGGGGTCGGCATCCCGGAGGAGGACCACGACCGCATCTACGAGCGGTTCGTCCAGCTCGAACGCGCCAACGTCCGCAGCATCGGTGGCTTCGGCCTCGGCCTCTACGTCGTCCGCCAGGTCAGCGCCGCCCTCGGCGCGACCGTCACGGTGGAGTCGACCGTCGGCGAGGGCTCGACGTTCACCATGCGCCTCCCGCTGGGGTAGGCGCCGCGCGGAGAGGTGGAGGGGGCGGACCGGTTCCCCCGACTAAAGGAGCCGTAGGCGGGACTAGGGGGAACTGGTCCGCCCCCTCCGCCCACCCGACGGCGCGCCGCCCACCACGCGCGAGGTGTAGGCGGGACAGTCGGGGGGAAGCCGCCGCCGATGCCCCCTCGGAGGTCCCCCTCGTGAGTGCCGTAACGAACTACTTCCAGCTCGACCGTCGCGGCTCGACCGTCGAACGCGAGGTCCGCGGCGGCCTCGCGACGTTCTTCACGATGGCGTACATCGTCGTGCTGAACCCCCTCATCGTCGGCACCGCCAAGGACGCGAACGGCCAGGTGCTCGGCATCCCGCGGGTCGCCGCCGCGACCGCGCTGGTGGCGGGTGTCATGACGTTGCTGATGGGCGTCGTGGGCCGGTACCCGTTCGCGATCGCGGCGGGGCTCGGGCTGAACGCGTTCGTGACGTTCACGCTGGCGTCGCAGATGTCGTGGCCGGCCGCGATGGGGCTGGTCGTACTCGAGGGGCTCGTCATCACGGTGCTGGTGCTGACCGGCTTCCGGGTGGCGGTGTTCGAGGCGATCCCGGCGGCGTTGAAGGCGGCGATCAGCGTCGGGATCGGGCTGTTCATCGCGCTGATCGGGTTCGTGGACGCCGGGTTCGTGCGGCGGTCCGGGGCGGCGCCGGTGCCGGTGCAGCTCGGCGCGGCGGGGCGGCTCACCGGGTGGCCGACGGTGGTGTTCGTGTTCGGCCTGCTGCTGACGGCGATCCTCGTGGCGCGCCGCACGCGCGGCGCGATCCTGCTGTCGATCCTCGTGACGACCGTGGTGGCGGCGGTCGTGGAGGCGGTGTTCGACATCGGCCCGGCGCTGCCCGACGGCGGCAACGCCTCCGGCTGGCAGCTCAACGTCCCGCGCCTGCCGGACAAGGTGTTCGCCACGCCGGACCTCGGGCTGCTGGGGAGGTTCAGCCTCGGCGGGTCGTTCGCCAAGGTGGGCATCGTCGCGGCGGTGCTGTTCGTGTTCACGCTGATGCTCAGCGACTTCTTCGACACGATGGGCACGATCGTCGGCGTCGGCGCCGAGGGCGGCATGCTGGACGACAACGGCGGCCTGCCGGGCGCGGAGCGGGTGCTGTTCGTGGACTCGCTCGCCGCCGTCGCGGGCGGCGCGGCGTCCACCTCCTCGAACACCACCTACATCGAGTCGGCGGCCGGTGTCGGCGAGGGCGCCCGCACCGGCCTCGCGTCCGTCGTCACGGGGCTGCTGTTCCTGCTCGCGCTGTTCTTCACGCCGCTGGTGAGCGTGGTGCCGTACGAGGCGGCCAGCCCGGCGCTGGTCATCGTCGGCTTCCTGATGATCACCAACGTCCGCGCGATCCCGTGGGACGACTTCGGCGTGGCGATCCCGGCGTTCCTCACGATCGTGGTGATGCCGTTCACGTACAGCATCACCAACGGCATCGGCGCCGGCTTCGTGTCCTACGTCGCGATCCGGGCGGCGCAGGGCCGGGCCCGCGAGGTGAGCTGGATGCTGTGGCTGATCAGCGCGCTCTTCGTCGTCTACTTCGCGATCGCGCCGATCGAGCGGTGGCTGGAGCGGCTGACCGGGTAAAACCACTGTCGTTAGCAAGGCTCATGAGTTATGCTAACGACATGCCCACGAGGACCGCCGACGCCGCGCTCGCCAGCCACCTGCGGATGAGCGTCATGCGGCTCGGCCGGCGGCTGCGGCAGCAGCGCGCCGACGACACGCTGACCCCCTCGCAGATCGCCGCGCTCGCCACGCTGGACCGTTGCGGCGCCCGCACCCTCGCCGAGCTCGCGGCCGCCGAGCACGTGCAGCCGCCGTCCATGCACCGCATCTGCGGCGCGCTGGAGGAGCTCGGCCTGGTGACCAAGACCCCGCACCCGACGGACCGCCGCCAGGTGCAGTACGCCGTGACGCCCGAGGGGGCGCGGCTGCTCGCGGAGGACCGCAAGCGCCGCGACGCCTGGCTGGTCCGGCGGCTCGACGACCTCACGCCCGCGGAGGTAGCAGTCCTCCGCGAGGCCGCCCCGATCCTCGAACGGCTGGCCGTCTCGTGACCCCGATGTTCCGCTCGCTCGCCATCCGCAACTACCGGCTCTTCGCGTCCGGCCAGCTCGTCAGCCTCACCGGCACCTGGATGCAGAACGTCGCCCAGGACTGGCTGGTGCTCGACCTCACCCACCGCAGCGGCACCGCGCTCGGCGTGACGACGGCGCTGCAGTTCCTCCCGATGCTGCTGTTCGGGCTGTGGGGCGGCGTGTTCGCCGACCGCCACGACAAGCGCCGCGTCATGCTCGCCACGCAGGCGACGCAGGGCACGCTCGCGTTCTCCCTCGGCCTGCTCGTCGTCACCGGCGTGGTGCAGACGTGGATGGTGTTCGCGTTCGCGTTCGCGCTCGGCATGACGACGGTGTTCGACCTGCCGGCGCGGCAGGCGTTCGTGGTCGAGATGGTCGGCCCGGACGACGTGACCAACGCCGTCGGCCTGAACTCCGCGACGTTCAACTCGGCCCGCATCGTCGGCCCGGCGATCGCCGGCCTGATGATCGCCCACGGCGGCACGCCGCCGGTGTTCTTCCTCAACGCCGCGTCGTACCTCGCGGTCATCGTCGGCCTGCTGCGCATCAACGAGGCGGAGCTGTTCCCCGGCCGCCGCGTCGAGCGGGCGAAGGGCCAGCTCCGCGCCGGCCTGACCTACGTGCGCCGCCGCCGCGACCTGCTGCTGCCGATCGTGCTCGTCGGCGTCATCGGCATGGTCGGCCTGAACTTCCAGATCACGCTCGCGCTGATGGCGCGCAACGAGTTCCACAAGGACGCCAGCACCTACGGCACGCTCTCCGCGCTGCTCGCCGCCGGCTCGCTCGTCGGCGCGCTGCTCACCGCCCGGCGGAAGCGGCCGACGCAGACCGTGCTGCTCGGCTCGGCGATCGCGTTCGGCGTGCTGGAGACGGCACTCGGCCTGATGCCGAACATCGTGCTGTTCGCGATCGTGCTGGTGCCCTGCGGCTTCGCGGTGATCACGTTCACCTCGACGGCGCTGTCGACGGTGCAGATCGGCGCCGGCGAGGACATGCGCGGGCGGGTGCTCGCGCTGTACGCGCTGGTGTTCGTCGGCGGCACGCCGTTCGGCGCCCCGGTGATCGGCTGGCTCGGCCAGCACGTCGGCCCGCGGTCGACGCTCGTCGTCGGCGGCCTGGGCAGCCTGGCCGTCTCGCTCGCCACCGGCGCGCTGCTCGTGCGCTCGGGCGGGCGGCTGCCGTTCCGGCGCGCGCGGGCGGTGCCACCGGCCCCCGTGCCGTACGAAGTCGTCCGCTGACCTAGGCTCTCGCCTGTGACGACGACGCGCCGCCGCGTGCTCGCCGGGGTGCTCGGCACCCTCGGCCTGCTCGCCGTCCTCTACGCCGCCGACGTGGCCCTCGCGAGCGGCAAGGTGCCGCGGGGCACCACGGTCGACGGCGTCGCGATCGGCGGGAAGAGCCGCGCCGAGGCGGAACGGCTCGTCGCCGCGCGCGTCCGCGTGCCCGGCGCGGTCACCGTGACGCTGCCGGACGGGGCCGACCCGCTGTGGCTCGACCCGGCGAAGGTCGGGCTGCGACTCGACGCGCGCGCGACCGTCGACAAGGCGCGCGCCGAGTCGCTGAACCCGGTCGCCCGCATCGGCGGGCTGTTCGGCCACCGGACGATCGAACCGGTGACGGCCGTCGACGAGGCCCGGCTGCGCGACGCGGTCGCCGCCTGGAAGAAGAAGGTCGACCGCAACGCGCGCGAGGGCGCGATCCGCTTCGACGGCGTGACGCCGGTGCCGGTGCTGCCGCTGGAGGGGCGCAGCGTCGACGTCGACAAGACCGCCGCCGCCGTCGCCGCGGCGTTCCCGAAGACCGACACGGTCGCCGCGACGGTCGCCACCACGCCGGTGCGCACGACCGCGGGGGCGGTGACCCAGGCGCTCGAACAGGTCGCCGAGCCGGCCGTCGCCGCGCCCGTCATGCTCGCCGCCCCCGCCAAGAGCGCGACCATGACGCGCGCGCAGATCGCGAAGGTGCTGACGTTCGTCCCCGGCCCCGACGGGACGCTCCAGCCGTACCTCGACGCGAAGCGCGTCGGCGCCGTCCTCGCCGACACGCTGAAGCCGGTGGAGACGCCGCCGAAGGACGCGCCGGTCACCGTCGACGCCGCCGGCAAGGTCACCATCGGGGCGTCCGTCAACGGCGTGACCGTCGACCGCGACGCGCTCACCGCCGCGCTGCTGCCGGTGCTCGCCGACCCCGCGCCGCGCCGGGTGACGCTGGTCGTGGAGACGGCGTTGCCGCGGCTCACGACGGAGAAGGCGAAGACGCTCGGCATCAAGGAGAAGGTGTCGGAGTTCACCACCTACCACCCGTGCTGCCGCCCGCGCGTGCAGAACATCCACACCATCGCCGACATCGTGAAGGGCGCCGTCGTGCTGCCGGGGGAGACGTTCTCCCTCAACGGCTACGTCGGCGAGCGCGACCGCGGCCGCGGCTTCGTCGAGGCCCCGATGATCCTCAACGGCCGGTTCGTGCCGGCCGTCGGCGGCGGCGTCTCGCAGTTCGCCACGACGATGTTCAACGCGGTGTTCTTCGGCGGCTTCGAGGACGTCTACCACAAGCCGCACAGCTACTACATCAGCCGCTACCCGGCCGGCCGCGAGGCCACCGTCTCCACGCCCGCGCCGGACCTGAAGTGGCGCAACGACTCGCCGTACGGCGTGCTCGTCACGACCTCGTACACCGCCAAGTCGATCACCGTGACGTTCTGGTCGACCAAGCGGTACGACATCGAGTCGGTGTCCGGCCCGCGCACCCGCGTCCGCGGCTACACGACGCAGTACGACTCGAGCCCGACCTGCGAGTCGTCGTCCGGCGAGCCGGGCTTCGACATCGACGTGTGGCGGGTGTTCAAGCAGGGCGGCAAGGAGATCCGGCGGCAGCGGTTCCACACGCGGTACCTGCCGGAGCCGCGGTTCGTCTGCCGCCGCTAGCTCAGCCGGTGCAGTGCGGGCCGTCCGGCTCCTGGTGCAGCGACGCGACGCCGCGCGGCAGGCCCGGTACCACGCGGGTGAGGTCGACCACGAGGTGGTCGGCGACGAACCCGGGCCGCGACACCAGCCGCAGCCGGTACCGGTCCATCGACCGCGGCGCCGGGCCGTACTCGTAGTCGCCCGCGCCGTTGAACCGCGCGCCGTGGCAGGCGCACTCGAACCACCCGCTGCTCGCGCACACCTCCGGCAGCGCGCAGCCGAGGTGCGTGCACTTGTTCACCAGCGCCAGCACCCCGCCCGCGGCGACGTCGGCGTGCAACGCCGCCAGCTCGGCCGGGGGCTGGTACCGCACCAGCGCCAGGTGCAGGTCCTGGTAGACCCGCACGCCGCGCGGCCGCTGCGCCAGGTCGGCCAGCACGTCCGGCAGCGCGCCGAGGTCGTGCGCGGCCTTCTCGTTCTGCGCGACCGCGGTCATCGCCCCCTTGAGGCCGACGACCCCGAACGTCGCGCCTATCACGCCCCCACCCAGCAGCATCCGCCTCGTGATCCCCATGCGGCGAGGGTACGCCCGCTGTCCAGGGAGGATGTCCGGTGATGCGTGCCTTCGTCGCGATCGTCCCGCCGCCGCCCGCGCTGGCGGCCCTGGCGCGCGCGGTGGCGCCGTTGCGCGCCGCCCACGCGGCCTCGTGGGTGCCGCCGGAACGCCTGCACCTGACGCTGGCGTTCCTCGGCGACGTGGCCGAGCCGGTGCTGCCGCGGCTCGGTGACGCGCTGGCCGCGGCCGTCGCGGGGACGGCGGCGTTCGGGCTGCGGGTCGCCGGTGGCGGGGCGTTCCCGCGCCCGGCCCGGCCGCGCGTGCTCTGGGCCGGGATCGACGGCGAGGTCGACGCGCTGGCCCGGCTCGCCCGCGCCGTCCGCCGCGCCGCGCGGTCGGCGGGGGTCGACGTGGAGCGGGCGCCGTACGTCCCGCACGTCACGGTCGCGCGGGTCCGCGCGACGCCGGTCGACGGCCCCGCCTGCGTCGCCGCGCTGGACGCGGTGCGCGGCGAGCCGTGGCAGGTGACCGGGGCGGTGCTGATGCGCAGCGTGCTCGGCCCGAAGCCGGTGTACGAGCCGCTGCGGGACCTGCCGTTCGGCTACCAGGCGTAGGCCTCCGGCGCGGGCCCGCCGGGGCC
This sequence comes from Mycobacteriales bacterium, assembly GCA_035714365.1. Lineage (GTDB taxonomy): Bacteria > Actinomycetota > Actinomycetes > BP-191 > BP-191 > BP-191. Next base: position 27,816 of record DASTMB010000025.1, read on the forward strand.
GGGGAAGATCTCGTCGAGGCGGTTCAACGCCTTCTCGTCCAGCTCGATCTCGACCGCGCGCAGCGCGCCGGTGAGCTGGTCCAGGGTGCGCGGCCCGATGATCGGCGCGGTCACGACCGGGCGGGACAGCAGCCAGGCCAGGCCGACGTTCGCCGGGTCCTCGCCGAGGTCGTCGCAGAACGCCTCGTACTGCTCGATCGCCGGCCGGTGCTGCTCCAGCAGCTCCTGGGTGCGCTCGCTCGCGCTGCGCCCCTCCTTCGCCTTGCGGAGGATGCCGCCGAGCAGGCCGCGCATGAGCGGGCTCCACGGGATCAGCCCGAGGCCGTACGCCTCGCAGGCCGGCACCACCTCGAGCTCGATGGTCCGCTCGACCAGGTTGTAGAGGCTCTGCTCGCTGGTCAGGCCGAGGAAGTGCCGCGCCTTCGCGGCCTCGTTCGCCTGCGCGATGTGCCAGCCGGCGAAGTTCGAGGAGCCGACGTAGAGGATCTTGCCCTGCGCGACGAGCGTCTCCATCGCCTGCCAGATCTCGTCCCACGGCGTGTTCCGGTCGACGTGGTGCATCTGGTACAGGTCGATGTAGTCGGTCCGCAGCCGCTTCAGGCTGGCGTCGCAGGCGCGGCGGATGTTCAGCGCGGAGAGGCGGCCGTCGTTCGGCCAGTCGCCCATGTCGCCGTAGAGCTTGGTGGCGACGACGGTCCGCTCGCGGCGGCCGCCGCCCTGCGCGAACCACCGCCCGATGATCTGCTCGGTCCAGCCCTCGCCCTTCTTCCAGCCGTAGACGTTCGCGGTGTCGAAGAAGTTGACGCCCGCCTCGTGGGCGGCGTCCATGATCGCGTGGCTGTCCTCCTCGCTGGTCTCCGGCCCGAAGTTCATCGTGCCGAGGCAGAGGCGGCTGACCTTGAGGCCGGTACGGCCGAGCTGAGTGAAACGCATGTCCCCACCCTACGTTCAACGCGCCGCCGACGGGGAAGGGCGGTCGGCGAGGGGCGGCCCACGCCCGCCGACGCCCGCGACCTCGCCGTGCCCCGACCGGCGGGGTCGCGGTGCCCCTCTCCCGGCGCGGCGTAGGTTCGGCGCGTGGACGACCGCGCGACGCTCGCCCGTCGCTTCTACCGGCACGGCCGGTCGGTCCACTCGACGCGGATGTACGCCGACCTGATGCTCCGCTGCGCGCGCGACATCGAGGCCGGCGGCCCGGTGCTGGCGCTGATGGCCGGCCACGCCGGCCCGCCCGACTCGGTGCCCGCGCTGCGGCTGCTCGGCGCCGTGCACCGGCTGGTGCTGACCGGGCGCGCACCGGAGCTGGCGGCGTTCTACCCGTCGGCCGGCGGGCTGTACGACGGCGACGCGGCGTGGCCGGCGTTCCTGCGCGTGGTGTCGGAGCGGGCGGGTGAGCTGGCGCCGTACCTGGACCGGACCGTGCAGACGAACGAGCCCGCCCGCGCCGCCGCGCTGCTGCCCGGCTTCGCCGCGGTGTCGCGCGAGTACGGGCGGCCGTTGCGGCTGCTCGAGGTCGGCGCGAGCGCGGGGCTGCTGCTGCGGTGGGACGCCTACCGCTACGAGTGGGACGGCGGCGGCTGGGGGCCGCCGGACTCGCCGGTCGTGCTGACGGCGGCGGCGGTGGACGTCGACCCCGCGCTGCGCGTCGCGGACCGCCGGGGCTGCGACCGCTCGCCCGTCGACGTCACGACGGAGGAGGGGCGGCTGACGTTGCTGTCGTACGTCTGGCCGGACCAGCCGGAGCGCCTCGCCCGGCTGCGCGCGGCGTTCGCGGTGGCGGCCGCGGCGCCGGCGACCGTGGACCGCGCGGACGCGGTCGAGTGGACGCGCGCCCGGCTCGCGGCGGACCACGGCGGGGCCGTGCCGGTCGTCTACCACTCGATCGTCATGCAGTACCTGCCGCCTGACGCGCGGGCGGCGTTCGCGGCGGTGGTCCGCGCGGGGGACGCGCCGCGGGCGTGGCTGCGGTTCGAGCCGGAGGGCGCGGAGTTCGTGGTGCGGCTGACGACCTGGCCGGGCGGCGAGGAGCGCGTGCTCGCGCACGCGAACCCGCACGGCTACGGCGTGACGCTGCTCACGACGTAGTCGACGCAGGCGGTCAGCGCGCGCACGTCGTCCGGGTCGATCGCCGGGAACAGGCCGACGCGGAGCTGGTTGCGGCCGAGCTTGCGGTACGGCTCGGTGTCGACGATCCCGTTGGCGCGCAAGGCCTTCGTCACCGCCGTCGCGTCGATCGCGGCGTCGAGGTCGACCGTGCCGACGACGTGCGAGCGGTGCTCCGGGTCCTTGACGAACGGCGTCGCGTACGCGCTCGCCTCCGCCCAGCCGTAGAGCGCCGCGGCGCTCTCGTCGCAGCGCGCCGCCGCGCCCTCCAGGCCGCCGATCGACAGCAGCCAGCCGACCTGGTCGGCGAGCAGGAACAACGTCGCCAGCGCCGGCGTGTTGTACGTCTGGTCCAGCCGGGAGTTGTCGCGAGCGATCGTCAGGTCGAGGCTGGCCGGGACCCAGCGGCCGCTCGCCTTGATCCGGTCGATGCGGTCGAGCGCTCGTGGTGAGACCAGTGCGAGCCAGAGGCCGCCGTCGGCCGCGAACACCTTCTGCGGCGCGAAGTAGTACACGTCGAACTCGCGCGGGTCGACGCGCAGCCCGCCCGCCGCCGACGTCGCGTCGACCGCGACGAACGCCTCCGGGCTGGGGCGGCGGATCGTCACCGCCGCGCCGGTCGAGGTCTCGTTGTGGGTCAGCGCGTAGAGGTCGACCTCGTCGTCGGGGACCGGCTCGGCGACGGCGCCCGGCTCGGCGCGGACCACGCTCGGCTCGGCGAGGAACGGCGCGTTCGTGACGGCCTCGGCGAACTTCGCGCTGAACTCGCCGAAGACGCAGTGCTGGCTGCGCCGCTCCACCAGCCCGAACGTCGCGGCGTCCCAGAACGCCGTCGTGCCGCCGTTGCCGAGCAGCACCTCGTACCCGTCCGGCAGGCCGAACAGCTCGGCCAGCCCCTCCCGCACCCGGCGCACGACGTCGCGCACCCCGGCCTGGCGGTGGGACGTGCCGAGGTACGACGTGCCGGTCGCGGCCAGCGCCGCGAGCTGCTCCGGCCGCACCTTGCTCGGGCCGCAGCCGAACCGGCCGTCGCGGGGGAGCAGGTCGTCCGGGATGCGCAGCCCGGCCACCTACTGGACCTCGGAGAGCGGGCGCGGCCCCGGGCCCGCGTACTTCGCCGACGGGCGGATCAGCCGGCCCTCGCGCTTCTGCTCGAGGATGTGCGCCGACCAGCCGGCCGTGCGCGCGCAGGCGAACATCGACGTGAACAGGCTCGCCGGCACCTCGGCGTAGTCGAGGACGACCGCGCTCCAGAACTCGACGTTCGTCGACAGCACGCGGTCCGGCTTGCGGGCGTGCAGCTCCGCCAGCGCCGCCTTCTCCAGCGCCTCCGCGACCTCGTACCGGCGCGAGCCGATCTCCCGCGCCGTGCGCCGCAGCACCCGCGCGCGCGGGTCCTCGGCGCGGTAGACGCGGTGGCCGAAGCCCATCAGCCGCTCGCCGCGGTCGAGGACGCCCTTCACGTACGCGGTCGCGTCGCCAGAGCGTTCGACGTCGTCCAGCATCTGGAGCACCCGGCTCGGGGCGCCGCCGTGCAGCGGCCCCGACAGCGCGCCGACCGCCGCCGACATCGCCGCCGCGACGTCCGCGCCGGTCGAGGCGACCACGCGCGCGGTGAACGTCGAGGCGTTCATTCCGTGCTCCGCCGCCGACACCCAGTACGCGTCGACCGCCTTGACGTGGTTCGGGTCGGCCTCGCCGCGCCAGCGGATGAGGAAGCGCTCCGGGATGCTGCGCGCCTTGTCGATCTCGCTCTGCGGCACCGGCGGCTTGTCCACCCCGCGGGCCGCCTGCGCGACGAACGACATCGCCGTCACCGAGCAGCGCGCCAGGTCGTCGCGGGCGCGTTCGTCGTCGATGTCGATGAGCTGCTTGAGCCCCCACATCGGCGCCATCTCGGCCAGCGCGCTCTGCACGTCCACCCGCGCGTCGCCGGACCGGTGCGGGATCGGGATCGGCTCCGCCGGCGGCAGGCCCGGCAGGAACGAGCCGTCCACCAGCAGCCCCCACACGTGCTCGTACGGCTCGGCGCCGACGAGGTCCTCGATGTCCACGCCGCGGTAGCGCAGGGCGCTGCCTTCCTTGTCCGGCTCCGCGATCTGGGTCTCGAACGCGACGACGCCTTCGAGTCCCGACTTCACCTCGGTCAACGGGGGCCTTCTCTCTGGTCGTGCTCGGTCACTGGGCAGCGCCCCCATCTTCTCGCGGCGCGTGCCGTCCTGTCGCGCCCCGCCCCGTCGGCGAGGATGTGACGCATGGACGAGGACCTGCCCGGCACCGTCGTCGCCCGCCGCGAGTACACCGGCGGCGCGTTGGACGAGGCCGCGCTGGCACCGGAGCCGATGGCGCAGTTCGCGGCGTGGTTCGCCGACGCCGTCGCCCGCGGCGTGCCCGAGCCGGACGCGATGTGCCTCGCCACCGTCTCGCCCGAGGGCGCCCCCGCGTCGCGGATGGTGCTGCTCAAGGGGTGGGACGAGCGCGGCTTCGTGTTCTGCACCAACTACACCTCGCGCAAGGGCGTTCACCTGGCCGCGTCGCCCGTCGCCGCGCTGACGTTCCGCTGGGCCGCCGTCGAACGCCAGGTCTGCGTCACCGGCCGGACCCGCCGCACCACCGCGAAGGAGAGCGACGCCTGGTGGGCGCTGCGCCCCCGCGGCGCGCAGCTCGGCGCGCTCGCCTCCGCCCAGTCCTCCGTGCTGCCGTCGCGGGCGTGGCTGGAGTCGCGCGTCGCCACGCTCGCGTCGACGTACGAGGGCCGCGACGTGCCGCGCCCGGCGTACTGGGGCGGCGTTCGGGTAGTGCCCGACACCGTGGAGCTCTGGCAGGGCCGGCCGAACCGGCTGCACGACCGGCTGCGGTACTCGCGGCGCTCCCGCGGCTGGCGGGTGGAGCGGCTCGCCCCGTGACCGACGTCACGATCCCGGAGCCCACCGGCTCCGACGAGCCGGAACGCCCCGGCACCTGGCGCGAACGCGTCCGCGGCATCGCCGTCGACCTGTCGCCGCTGCGCGAGTCGCCGGACTACCGGCGCATCTTCTTCGGCGAGTCGATCTCCACCATCGGCACCCAGATGACCGCCGTCGCGGTGCCGATCGAGGTCTACCGGATCACCCACTCCTCGCTCTACGTCGGCCTGCTCGGCTTCGCGTCGTTGATCCCGCTCGTCGTCTTCGGCCTGATCGGCGGCTCCATCGCCGACGCGGTGGACCGCCGCCGCCTGATGCTCGTCACGTCGTCGCTGCTCGGCGTCGTGAGCGGGCTGCTGTTCCTCCAGGCGCTGCTCGACCTGCGGCAGGTCTGGCTGCTGTACGTGCTGGTCTTCCTGCAGTCGGCTCTCTTCGCCGTGGACGCCCCGGCGCGGCGTTCGGTCATCCCGCGGCTGCTGCCCGCCCGGCAGATCCCCGCCGCCACCGCGCTGTCGCAGGTGCTGTGGAACTTCGCCACCGTCGTCGGCCCGCTCCTCGCCGGCGTGATCGTCGGGACGCTCGGGCTGGAGTGGGCGTACGGCATCGACGCGGTGTCGTTCGCGGCGTCGTTCGCCGCCGCCGTGTCGCTCGCCGCGATGCCGCCCGAAGGCGGCGGCACCGCCGCCGGGGTCGGCTCCGTCCTCGAAGGGCTGCGGTACCTTCGCACGCAGCCGGTGCTGCTGATGACGTTCATCGTGGACATCAACGCGATGGTCTTCGGCATGCCGCGCGCGCTCTTCCCCGCGCTGGCGACCGGCCGCTTCCACGGCGGCTCCGGCTCGGTCGGCCTGCTCTACGCCGCCCCCGCGCTGGGGGCGTTGCTCGGCGCTCTGGTCAGCGGCCGGTTCGGGCGGGTGCGGCGGCAGGGCGTTGCCGTGCTGCTCGCCGTCGCGGTGTGGGGGTTCGCGATCGTCGGCTTCGGCCTCGCGAACGCGATGTGGCTCGCGGTGCTCATGCTCGCCGTCGCCGGCGCCGCCGACATGGTGTCGGCGGTGTTCCGCAACTCGATCCTCCAGGTGGCCACCCCCGACGCGATGCGCGGGCGGCTCGGCGGGGTCTTCATCGCGGTCGTCGCCGGCGGGCCGCGCCTCGGCGACGTGGAGGCCGGCACCGTCGCGAACCTCACCTCCGCGCAGTTCTCCGTCGTCTCCGGCGGGTTCGCCTGCGTGCTCGGCGTGCTGCTGCTGGGGCTGCTCGTGCCGTCGTTCTCGCGTTACGAGGCGCCGCTCGACTGAAGCGCGACCCACGTCGCGCGGCCCTTCGCGAGCAGCGTGCCCGCCGCGTCGTAGAGCGCCGTTCCGGCGAAGTGCTTCCGCCCCTCGCGCGGTCGCAGCCGCCAGCCGACGACGACGTGCGGCTCACCGGCCCGGACGGCGCCGGTGATCTCCACGGCGAGGCGGCCGAGCACGATCGGCGCCTCGTCGGTCTGGAGCAGCGCCCACGCGCCGGGGCAGTCGAGCGCCGCCCACACCAGCTCGGCGTCCGCCGCGCGCGGCGTCCACGTCGTCGCCACGAGGTCGGCCACCGGTCCCGGCCGCAGGCCCAGCCCGTCGTCGCGGTCCGGCCCGCAGACGACGCAGGTCGGGAATGGGTGGTCCACCAGCCCCGCGTACCGCGCCTCCGCCGCCCGCGCCGCCTCCCAGCCCGGGAACGGCGGCGGCGCGACGTCGGCCAGCCCCGCCGCCTCTGCCACCGTGGCCACGACCGCGTCGCCGTCGCGGACCGAGCCGCCGTCGACCGTCAACGGCGTGTCCAGCGGCGGCGGCAGCCGCAGCGTCACCTCCGCGCGCGCGACACCCGCCGCGCGCGCGAAGACGCCGCAGCAGTACCCGCCGTTGCCGGACCCGGCCGGGCCGTTGTACCGCCCGGCGACGACCACCTCCGTCACGGCCGCCACAGTAGCGGCCGGTGTCAGCGCACCGCCGCCACGGTCGGCCCGCGCGCCCGGCTGGTGAGGCGGCGGCCGGACGGCGTCGTCACCTCGACCGTGCAGTCGGGGCCGAGCGCCAGGTCGTGGCCCCGGTCGTGCACGAGGTGGTGGTGGTAGCGGCAGAGGAGGACGAGGTTGGCGGCGTCGGTGCGCCCGCCGTGGCGCCAGTGCACGACGTGGTGCGCCTCGCAGAACGCCGCCGCGCGCGGGCAGCCCGGGTACCGGCAGTGGCCGTCGCGCAACGACACGAACTTCCGCAGGGGCGGCGGGACCGTCCGCGTCGCGCGCCCGAGCTCCAACGGCACCGCGAGCGCGTCGACGAGCAGCCGCCGCCACCGGCTGTCGCACGTGATCCGGTCGAACGCCGCCCGCGTCACCGGCCCCACCTCGGCCACTTCGGCCGGCGGCGCCTCCACCGCGCCGGTCGCCGCCGCCGGCGACGCGTGCACGACCACCTCCGGGCGGTGCCCGCCCGCGACCGGCAGCAGCCCGTGAGAGGTCGCGAGGTTGACCAGGTCGACCAGCGCGTCGGCGCGCTGCTGGTCGCGCGTACGCGCGTCGTCGGGCGCGTTCGCGGCGACGAGCGCGTCGATCGCCGACTCCAGCACCGCGCCGCCCTCCGGGTCGAGCAGCCCGGCGACGTTGCGCATCCCCCCGAACGTCCGCCCGACGCTGAGCCAGCGCGCGTCGTAGCGGCGTTCGGCGTCGCGTTCGAACGCCGCCGGCGCCACGGTCGCGACCCACCGCCGGACGACCACCGCGAACCGGCCCGCGTCGAGCCGCCGCGCCGTCTCGGTCAGGAACGCGTCGCCCGCCGCGACCACGTCGTCGGGCAGCGGCCGCGCGGCCGCCGCCGCGACGCGCACGTGCGCCGCGCTCACCGCCCCCTCGCGGAACGCCGCCGCCAGCGCCGGCAGCCGCTCCGCCGACCGCGCCAGCCCGAGCAACGACCGCGCCTCCCGGTCGGTCAGCACCGCCCGGTCGCGCAGCCACGCGGTGGTGGAGGCGGCCCCGTCCGCGTCGGCGCCGCCGCGCCGGTCGAACTCACGCACCGCCGCCGCCTGCGCGGCCTGCGCCTGCCGGACGAGCGCATCGAGCGCGAGGACACGTTCGCCGAGGGCGGACGTGGACAGCGCGTCGAGCGGCTGCGCGAGGTACTCGCGCACCGCCTCCGGCAGCGTTGCCATCCGTCTCACCCCCGTCCGAGGACCGTCGGGAACGACGCTAACCAGGGGGTGTGACAAGAATCGCGATCTTCACACGAGCGATGTGGAGCAGACCGGGTACGGCCCGCCGCCGAGGCCCGCCCTGGTCAGCAGCGTGCGGTACGTCGGGGCGTTGCGCCGCCGGCAGATCGCGCGGGCGGTGATGGGCCCCTTCAGGTACACGACGTGCACCTCGCGACCGTCCAGGACGACGACCTGCTTGTCGTCCGTCTTGAGCACCCACCCCGCGTGCACGGTGCCGTCCGCGAGCCGGAACACCTCGAACGGCACCCACGGCTCGTCGCCCGCGACCATGCCGTACACGAGGAGGAGCGTCGCGGGCACGAGCCAGAGCAGACCGACCCCGATCGCGACGTAGCGCAGGATGCGGTCCGCCCGTGTCCGGTCCGTGCCCGGCCCCATGAGGCGGCGGACCACCGGCGCGAACGCCCACGCCGCCACCAGGATCACGACCGTCATGGGAGGCAGCGGCTGCGTCGCCAGGAGCAGGACCAGCGGCAGCCCGAGCAGCCACACCAGCCGCGGGTGCGCGAGCGGCGCGGATCCGGTCGCCCCCACGACGGCCACCAGCGCGATGACGAGTCCGAACGACAGCAGCGCCAGCACCGTCCCGACGACGAGCGTCCCCACGTCCGTCTCGCGGAGGATCGCGAGCGCCGTCTGCTCGTTCCAGCGCGCGACGCCCATGATCCGCGACGCCGTTACCGCGACACCGAGCGCCGCGAGCACCTGGCCCGGGTGCGCCGTCACCGCGCGCCGTGTCACGTCCCACACGCGCGCCTGCCACGTCTCCATCGACGTTCCCCCGTTCCTCCGGCTCAGCCGGACGCGATCTCCTTGGCCACGACGGTGAGGTCGGCGACGAGGCGGTCGAACTCGGCCGCGCGGTTCTCCTCGCCGGGTGAGCGCAGGATCGACGACGGGTGCACCGTCGCCACGAGCCGGGATGCGGGCGGCAGGTCGAAGACCTGCCCGCGCGACTGCGTCACCTTGAACGTGCGTCCCATGAGCGCCTGCGCGGCGGTGGCGCCGAGGGCGACGACCAGCCGGGGTCGCAGCACCGCGAGCTCGGCATCGAGCCACGGCTTGCAGGCCCCGATCTCGCGAGTGTCGGGCTTGGCGTGGATGCGGCGCTTGCCGTTGGGCGACGGCGTCCACTTGAAGTGCTTCACCGTGTTCGTCAGGTAGACGGACTCGCGCGGGATCCCGGCCGCGGACAGCGCCCGGTCGAGCAGGTGGCCGGCCGGGCCGACGAACGGCTCTCCCGCCCGGTCCTCCTGGTCGCCGGGCTGCTCGCCGACCATGACGACGTCGGCGGACGCGGGGCCGGTGCCGAAGACGGTCTGCGTGCCGAGCTCGTGCAGGTGGCACGCGGTGCAGCCGGCGGCCGCGGCGCGCAGGGACGTCAGCGACGGCGACGGCGGGACGAACGCGGCGGCGCTCACGGTGACCCGCGTACCCGCGACCAACGCCGGGTACGCCACCACGTATGACGGTCTGGCTCGGCACCTCCGGCTGGCAGTACCGCGACTGGCGCGGCCCGGTGTACCCGCCGAAGCTCGCGCAGAAGGCGTGGCTCGAGCACTACGTGACGATGTTCGACACGGTCGAGGTGAACAACGCGTTCTACCGGCTGCCGGCGGCGGAGACGTTCGCGCAGTGGGGGCGGCGGACGCCGGAGGACTTCGTCGTGGTGGTGAAGACGAGCCGGTACCTCACGCACATCAAGCGGCTGAAGGACCCGGAGGAGCCGGTCGACCTGTTCGTCGAACGCGCCAAGCACCTGGGCGGCAAGCTCGGTCCGGTGCTGCTCCAGCTCCCGCCGAAGTTCGGGGTGCAGCCGGAACGTCTCGACGCGACGCTGGCCCGCTTCGACGCGCACGGCGTGAAGGTGGCGGTGGAGGTGCGCGACCCGTCGTGGATGGTGGACGAGGTGCGCGACATCCTCCGCGCGCACAACGCCGCGAGCGTGTGGGCGGACCGCCGCGAGCACGTCATCACGCCGCTGTGGCGCACCGCGGACTGGGGCTACGTCCGGCTGCACGAGGGGTGGAGCGAGCACCCGCCCTGCTACACGGCGCCGACGCTGGACGCGTGGGCGCAGCGCATCAAGGCGTCGCACGCGGACGGCGAGGACGTGTTCGTCTTCTTCAACAACGACCCGCACGGCTGCGCCGTCTACGACGCCGGGGTGTTCGCCCGCTCGTGCCAACGGCTCGGCCTGACGGTGACGAACGCGCCCCCGCCGGAGGAGCACCTGCCGGTGCACCCCGAGCCGGTCACGGCATGATCGGCGCGTGACGTACGACGCCGTCGTCGTCGGCGCGGGCCCGAACGGCCTGGCCGCGGCACTGACCATCGCCGGGACCGGCCGCAGCGTCCACGTCGTCGAGGCGAACGACACGGCGGGCGGCGGCACGCGGAGCGCGGAGCTGACGCTGCCGGGGTTCGTCCACGACGTCTGCTCCACGATCCACGCGCTGGTGCCGGCGTCGCCGTTCTTCCGCGGCCGGCCGCCGGACGTGCGGCTGGTGCACCCGGAGGTGCCGTTCGCGCACCCGCTCGACGGCGGCCGCGCGGCGGTCGTCCACCGCGACGTCGGCGAGACCGCGGACCGCCTCGGCGGCAGCGACGCCCGGAGATACCGAAGGCTGATGGCGCCGCTGGTCGGCCACTGGGAGGGGCTGGTCGACGGGGTGCTGGCGCCGCTGCGACCGCCGCGGCACCCGCTGACGATGGCGCGGTTCGGGCTGAACGCGATCCGCTCCACCGACGCGCTGGCGCAGCGGTTCGCGACCGACGAGGCGAGGGCGATCCTCGCCGGGTCCGGCGCGCACTCGATGCTGCCGTTGACGAAGCCGCCGACCGCCGGCGTCTCGCTGATGCTGACGTCGCTCGCGCACGCGGTCGGCTGGCCGGCGGTGGAGGGCGGGTCGCAGGTGCTCGCCGACGCGATGGTCCGCGACCTGGAACGCCTCGGCGGCACGCTGACTCTCGGCACGCCGGTGCGGTCGATGCGCGACGTGCCGAAGGCGAAGGCGGTGCTGTTCGACGTGACGCCGCGCCAGCTCCTCGCGATCACGGGCGACGCGCTCCCCGCGCGCTACCGCAGGGCGCTGGGCCGCTTCCGTTACGGCCCCGGCGTGTTCAAGGTCGACTGGGCGCTGGACGGCCCGATCCCCTGGGCCGCAACGGAGGTGGCCAAGGCGGGCACCGTCCACGTCGGCGGCACCATCGAGGAGATCGCCGAGTCGGAGGCCGCCGCCAACGCCGGCCGGCACGCCGAGCGCCCGTACGTGCTGCTGGTCCAGGCGACGACGTTCGACCCGACGCGCGCGCCTGCCGGGAAGCACACGGCGTGGGCGTACTGCCACGTCCCGTCCGGTTCCACCGTCGACATGACCGAACGCATCGAGGCGCAGGTGGAGCGGTTCGCGCCCGGCTTCCGCGACCGGATCCTGGCGCGCGCGACCCGCGACTCGAAGGCGGTCGAGCGCCACGACGAGAACTACGTCGGCGGCGACATCAACGGCGGCGTGCAGGACCTGTGGCAGCAGTTCGCGCGGCCGGTCGCGCGGGTCGTGCCGTACCGCACGCCGCGCCGCGGCATCTACCTCTGCTCGTCGTCGACACCGCCCGGCGGCGGCGTCCACGGCATGTGCGGCTACTGGGCCGCGAGGGCCGCGCTGCGCCGGGAGCTGCGCTAGGAGTTCAGCACCCGGCGGTACCGCGCCTCCACGAACGACCACACGCCGTACGCCGCCAGCCCCACCGCGACGAGCACGAGCAACGGCCGCCCGTACGGCACGCCGGCCAGCCGCCGCAGCGCGCCGTCCAGCCCCTCCGCCTGCCGCGGGTCGTACCGCCACGCCGCCTGCACGAGGAACGACCCGACGAGCGCGAACGCGATCCCGCGCGCGACCAGCCCCGTCACCGCGACGGCGTAGACCCATGGCGCGGCGCGGTCGTTGAGCTCGTGCTCCTTGAGGTGCTTGCGGTACTTGCCGCTCACGGCGCGCCAGCCGTTGACCACGCCGGCGGCGACGATGCCGAGCCCGACGGCGGCGACGAGCAGCCGGCCCGCGGGCCAGCCGAGGACGCGGGCGGTGAGGTCCTTGTTCTGCGCGTTCGCGTTGTGGTTGTGGCGGGTCACGGCGAACGCCGCCGTCGACACCGCGAAGCCGGCGTAGAGGCAGCCCTTGCAGAACGCCGCGAACCGGCCGGCCCAGCCCTTGTCGCCCGGCCGGACCGTCGCCTCCAGCAGCCGCCACACCGCGTACCCGGCGAAGCCGAACGCCGCCACGACGAGCGCGACGCGGCCCAGCGGGTGGGCGCCGAGCGCGCGCAGCGCGCCCTGCCGATCGGCCTCCGCGTGCGAGCCGCGCGCGACGTTGGCCGCGAGCACCGCGACGACGAGGTACAGCACGCCGCGCCCCACCAGCCCCAGCCTTGCCAGTCGTTGCACTCCGTCGCTGCGGGCCGCGCGGTGCCCCGCGGCCGTCGCCTTGCGCCGCGCCGTCGCCGTCGTCACGTGTGGACCCTCCCTGGTCGGGGGAGGGCGTACCCGTTCCGGCACCCGCCTACGCGGCAGGAGCGCCGCGGCCGCGTGCCGAACAGTCGGTCGTCCCCTCAACGAACGGAGCCCCCATGGCCCGCAAGCTCTACCTGCGCAAGGAGCACCTCGCCGAGCTGACCGGCGCCGAGCTGACCTCGGTCGCCGGTGGTCAGGTCTCGCTGCTCTGCATCCCGACCCAGTACAACTGCACGGGCTACTACCCGTCGCTGAACGCGCCGTGCCGGACGCTGAACGACTGCATCCAGACCGGCTGACGCACCCGCACTCCCGGCGGCCCCGACGCGCGAGCGTCCGGGGCCGCCGTTGCGTTGCGGGTGACGCCTGACCTGGCGCGCGGCGCGCCGCGCGCCCTAGGGTCGCGATCATGGCCGAGTTCCCGGACGCCGACCTCGGCGGCGTCACCGAGCTGCGTATCCACGGCGTCTCCGGCACGCCGGTCACGTCGATGCTCCAGCACCCGCATCCGGTGCAGGTGTCCGGCGACAAGCAGGCGGGCTTCTACCGGCGCGGCGCCGCCGACGACCCGGAGACGCCCGAACGCCGCCCCGACCGGCGGCTCGAGGCGTACTCGTGGGGCGGGCTGACCGCGGGCTCCGGGGCGCGGGCGTTCTGGCTGCTGCTGCTGCCGTTCACGCTCGTCAACGTCGCGTCGTGGGCGCACCCGGTGCGGCCGGCGACGCGGTTCACGCCGGGCGGGGTGGTGTCCGGGCTGATCCGCGTCCTCGCGCTCTCCGTCACCGGGACGCTGGTGCTGGGCACGGCGGTGCTGAGCATGGACCTGCTGGCCTGGCAGTGCGGCGCCGACGCCGAGCGGTGCGCGTCGCGGCACTTCTTCACGGCGTTCCTGGAGAAGGGACGCTGGCACGAGCCGGGGCCGCGGATCGTCGCGGGCGCGGTGGTGCCGCTGCTCGTCGTCGCGATGCTGTGGTGGCTGTCGCGCAGCACCGGGCGGGCGTACGAGGAGTACTCCGAGCACATCGGCGCGGACGACGTCGAGCTGCCCGGTACCGGGCACGACTCGTGCGGCGCGGCCGACCTGGCGCAGCCGCGGTTCTGGTCCGGCGGCGGGCCGCTGCGGCGGCTGCGCGCGCTGCACACCGGCGCGGCGCTGGCGACGGTCGCCGCGCTGCTCGCGTACCCGGCGCGCCACCACGGCGGCGACGATCGGCGCGTCCTCGGCACCGTCGTCCTCACCGCCGCGCTGGTCGTCATCGCGGCGGCGCTGGTGCTCGCGGCGACGCCGCTGTCGGGCCGGCGCCGGGAGCTGTTCGAACGCCGCCGTCCCCCGCGCTGGGCCTGCCGCGCGATGGACGCGGTGCAGTGGGCGGGGCTGGCGGTGCTGGCGGCGGCGGGCGTCTACGCGTTCACCTGGCACGCGCCGGCGCCGGCCGAGCTGACGATCCTGCCCGGCCTGCACCACGCCGTGAACCGGCTGCTGCGCGCGCAGATGGTGCTCTGGCTCCTGCTGCTGCTGGCGACGCTGTGGGCGCTGCGGCCGTACCGGCGGACCGCGTCGCAGTCGCTGCGCGGGCGGCCGATGTTCCTCGGGCTGACCGGGCCGGTGCTGACCGCGATGGGCGTCGCCGTCGCCGGGACGTACGCCGCGGGCGTCGCCCACCGGTTCGCGGACTACCTGGGCACGCCGGTGCCGTCGAACGTCCTCGCCGGCGGCGGCGGCGTCGAGCACACCCGCGCGATCCTCGGCGTGCCGCCGGAGTACTACTGGGGCGGCACGGCGTTCGCGCTGTTCGTCGCGTGCGCGATCGTCACCGGCGTCACGACGGTCGTCTGGAACCGCGTCCACGCCAAGCGCCGCCGCGCCGCCGTCCGCGCCGAGTACGGCGTGCCGTCCGGCGACGACGAGCGCGTGGCCGCGATCGCCGGCTTCGAGCAGAAGGCGGCGCTGACCGACGTCGGCGACGTCGTGCTCGCCGCGGTGCTGGGGCCGTCGCTGCTCGGCACGGTGCTGCTCTGGACGTTCCAGGACCGGATCGACGGGCACGTGCTGTCGGCGCTGACGACGATCGGCACCTGGCTGGTCGGCGTGTTCGCGCTGGCCGTGATCGGCCTGGGCCGCAGCGCCTACCGCAACGAGGGGCTGCGCCGGACCGTCGGCATCATCTGGGACCTGGCGACGTTCTGGCCGCGCGCGGCGCACCCGTTCGCGCCGCCCTGCTACTGCGAGCGCACCGTGCCGGAGCTGCGCCGCCGGGTCGCCCGGCTGCACGCCGGCGGCGGGCGGGTCGTGCTCTCCGCGCACAGCCAGGGCACCGTCATCGCCGCCGCCGCGGTGCTCCAGCTCGAGCCCGCCGACCGCGGCCGCGTCGGGCTGGTCACCTACGGCTCGCCGCTGGACCGCCTCTACGCCAGGGCGTTCCCGCACTACTTCGGCGCCGACTCGCTCGCCGACGTCGCGGGCGTGCTCGGCGGCCGCTGGCGCAACCTCTACCGCCGCACCGACCCGATCGGCGGGCCGGTGGCGCCGCCGGAGACCGGGCGCGACCTGCTGTTCACGGACCCGGCGTTCGCCAAGGAGGAGTACGAGTTCACCTGGCCGCGCGCGCGGGCGCACTCGGACTACCCGCACGACCCGCGGTTCGCGGAGACGGTGACGGCGGTCGCGGACTCGCTCGACCCGCCGCCGGCGATCGCGCTGCCCGACACGGACCCGCCACGACCGCGGCGGCGCCGTACTACGGCGTGAGCACGATCTTGTTGCAGCCCTCCAGCTTGTCGCGGAAGATCCGGTAGCCGCGCGGCGCGTCGGACAGCTTCATGCGGTGCGTGATGACGAACGTCGGGTCGATCCGGCCGCTCCTGACGTGGTCGAGCAGCGGCCGCATGTACCGGTGCACGTGGCACTGCCCACTCTTCAGCGTCAGCGACCGGTTGACGATCGCGCCCATCGGGAACTTGTCCACGAACCCGCCGTAGACGCCCACGACCGACACGATGCCGCCGTTGCGGCAGGCGAGGATCGCCTCGCGCAGCGCGTGCGGCCGGTCGAACTCGGTGCGCGCGATCTGCTTCGTCCGGTCGTACGCGTGGATCGCCGGCGTCGCGTGGTGCGCCTCCATGCCGACGGCGTCGATGCACGCGTCCGGGCCGCGCCCGCCGGTCATGTCGCGCAGCGCCTCGAGGACGTCGACCTCCTCGTAGTTCAACGTCTCCGCGCCGGCCTTGCGCGCGATGTCCAGCCGGTACGGGAACCGGTCGATCGCGATGACGCGTTCCGCGCCGAGCAGGTACGCGCTCGCGACCGCGAACTGCCCGACCGGCCCCGCGCCCCACACCGCGATGACGTCGCCCGGCTTGATCTCGCACATCTCCGCGCCCATGAACCCGGTCGGGAAGATGTCGGAGAGGAACAGCACCTGCTCGTCGGTCAGGTCGTCCTCGATCTTCAACGGGCCCACGTCGGCGAACGGCACCCGCGCGTACTGCGCCTGCCCGCCGGCGTAGCCGCCCATCATGTGCGAGTAGCCGAAGATGCCGGCGGGGGAGTGGCCCATCAGCTTCTCGGCCATGGCGGCGTTCGGGTTGGAGTTCTCGCAGAGCGAGTACGCCAGCCGCTCGCAGGCGCCGCAGTGCCCGCACGCGATCGGGAACGGCACGACGACGCGGTCGCCGACGCGGAGGTTCGAGACGCCGTTGCCGACCTCGACGACCTCGCCCATGAACTCGTGCCCGAGCACGTCGCCGCGCTTCAGCGTCGGGATGAAGCCGTTGTACAGGTGCAGGTCCGAGCCGCAGATCGCGGTGGAGGTGATGCGCACGATCGCATCGCGCGCGTTGAGGATCTTCGGGTCCGGCACCTCCTCCACGGAGATGTCGGTCTTGCCCATCCAGCAGGTGGCACGCATGTCGTGGGGTCCCTTCTACCGGAGCGCCGGCTCGGGCGTCTCGACCGGCTGCGCCTTGCGCTGCGCGACCAGGCGGCGCGCCTTCGTGCCGTCCGGGCTGCCGTCGGAGACGACGACCTCGCCGGTCTCGAGGACCTGCTTGCAGCGCCGCAGGTCGTCGCGGACCTGCTGCTCCGGCTCCTCGCCGAACAGCTTCGCGACGAGCGTCCCCAGCTTGCCGCCGGGCATGTCGTAGTCGAGCTCGACGCGGATCTCGGTGCCGCGGCCGCCGGGGGCGGCGGCGAACCGCACGCTGCCGGAGTTCGCGACGTCCGCGCTCGGCACGGACCGCCAGGCGATGAGGCGGTTCGGCGAGTCGTCGGTGATCTCGGCGTCCCACTCGACGGTCCGCCCGCCCGGCGCCTTCGCGACCCAGTGCGAGCGCATGCCGTTGCGCACGGTCACCGACTCGAGGTGCGCCATGAACGTCGGGAGGTTCTCGAGGTCCCGCCAGAACGCGTAGACGTCGGCGGCCGGCCGGTTGACGGTGACCGTCGCGGTCAGGCTCTTGCGCGGCAGGTCGCCGGCCTGCTTGGCGCGGCGGGCGCGCAGCGCCGTGTACACGTCGAGCGCGGCGATGCCCGCGACGGCCCCGGTGGCGAGCAGCGCGCGGCGGCGGCGCTCGCCCTCCCGCGACGCGGCGGCGACACCGAGCGCGGCCAGGTCCATCGCGTCGCCGGCGACGCGCGTCACCGTCCAGGTGGCGCGGCCCGCCAGCAGGCCCGCCGCGTGCACGAGCTCGCGCGCGCCGACGGCGGGGATCAGCGCGCGCGCCGTCGCCGAGTCGTCGACGCCGGCGAGGCGGGCCACCCTGCGCGGCATCGCGAGCTGCGCGGCGCCGAGGCCGAGGCTGGCCCAGCCGAGGGTCTTGGCGAGACGTTGCGTGGTGGTGTCGGTCATGCGCCGCCCGTACCCGCGTTACGCCGGACCGAACGCCACGCTTCCCTTCGGCGTGCCGAGACCGGTCGGGCCGTCGTAGCCCGGCACGCCGGTGCAGAGGTACGACGGTGAGCAGGCGCCGTTCGAGCCGCTGGTCACGTCGTTCAGCCCGCCGGTCGACCGGTAGAGCCACGCCGCCGGCGGCACGGGCGGCGAAGCGGTGTGGCCGTTGAGCGCGTAGACGCCCGCGATGATCGGCGCGGACACGCTGGTGCCGCCGAAGACCAGCCAGCCGCCGCTGCCGTACGTGTCGTAGACCGAGACGCCGGTGCCCGGGTCGGCGACCGCGGAGACGTCGGCGACGGTGCGGTTGGCGCAGCCGGTGTCCTGCTGCCAGACCGGCTTCGGGACGTAGAGCGAGCAGCCGCTGCCGGCGCCGTTCCACACCGTCTCGGACCAGCCGCGCGGCGTCGTCGCCGCCTGCACCAGACGGGTGCCGCCGACCGCGACGACGCCCGCCGCCGCGGCCGGGTACTGCACGCCGTAGCCGGAGTCACCGCTGCTCGCCGTGATCACGATGCCGGGGTGCGTGTACGCGGCCTCCACGTCGAGCTCGCCGTTGAACTCCGGCGCGCCGTAGCTGTTCGACACCTCCGTCGCGCCGAGCGCGACCGCCGTCTGCACCGCCTGCGCCAGGTCGAGGATCGACGCCGAGTCGGCCTCCACCAGCAGGATCTTGCAGAGCGGGCAGATCGCCGACGCCATGTCCACGTCGAGCGCGATCTCCTGCCCCCAGCCGACGTCGCCGGGCGGCGCGAAGCCGAGCGCCCGCGTCTGCGCCGTCAGCGGCACGCCGCGCTGCTCCACCTGCGTGAAGCAGCCGTTCGCGATCGTGCAGGCCGGCAGCCCGAACTGCGCGCGGTACGTCGCGAGGTCCGCGTCCGCGTTCGGGTTGTCGTACGCGTCGACGATCGCGATCGTGTGGCCCGCGCCGCGCGTGGGGTCGAGCGCGTACGCCGCCTTGAGGTCGTTGGGGCTGTATCCGCCGCCCGGGCCGGAGCCGCCGAGTGGCTCGGCCGACGTCACCCGCAGCGCGTGGCAGCGCGCGACGGCCGGCGTCAGCGCCGTGCCGCAGGCGGGCGTGACGGCCAGCGCCGGCACGGGGACCGGCAACGTCAGCGCGCCGGCGGGCGCGGTCGTGGCGAGGGCGAGGAGCGCGGGCAGGGCGCGCAGCAGCGTTCGGCGCATGGTGGGCTCGCAGTTCGTAGGGGAGCCCAGGATAGGCCAACCATTGCGGTGGTCTCGGTCGCGTGCGACTCTGCGAATCCCTACGCCAACGGAGCATTTGATGTTGTTGTCCCGCCGCGCGCCGCGCGCGCTCGTCGTCACTGCGATCGCGCTGGCGGCCACCGCTGCTCCGGCGCACGCCGCACCGCCCGAGGGGTGTGTCGGGTTTCCCGACATCCCGGAGGCGTGGGTCTGTGTCACGACATTCGACCCGGCGGCGCTGGTGCCGAGCATCCAGCCCGGCAGCACACCGGCTGCAACCGTGCCGACTTTTTGCGCGTACGACACCTGCACCGGCCCCACCCCGGTGATGCTGCCGACGGTGACGGGCGGCAACTCGCCAGCCGTCGTGATCGAGTACAACGGCCAGGAGTACCGCGTCCCCGGCCCGGCTTCGGTTCCGGATCCGGGACCTGTTCCGGATCCCGGGCCAGCACCCGACCTCGTGCCGTACGCGGACCCGTACCAGGCACGACCGCTCGCCGGTGAGGTGTGCCATCTGGTCTCGACCAAGGATGTCACCGGCGTCTTCTACTACGACCCGACATACCAGATCGGCGAGATTGATCTGGGGCCACTATTCGTCGGAACGGCGCTCCCGCCTGCTGGAGCGAGTGGTGATCTCTCGTGCTGGCTCCAGGGGTCTCCCTTCTACGACCTGTGGGCTGACAGATATGGGTACCCGGGTCTTGCCGGGCAGGAGGTGTCCGGGAGAACGGTGATCGACGCTCCCCCCGTATCAATGGAGTACCACGTATCGCCAACGGCAGATCTCTACCTCTGTGCCGCCGTGCGGAACATTGCCGGGATTGATGGGAACGACTGGGTGTGGGACGACTACGAGGGTCGGTTGGTCCGGCCAGACTCCTGGTCGGCGCGGCCCTATTGCGCGCTGATGATGTACGGCGACCCTGGCTGGCGCGCAGACGTGCTGTCGGTGAGTCCGGCCATCGGGTAACGGAGCGCGCATAGACCGGTTCAGGTGACGCACCCCTAGACTCGGCGGTCACGGCGAGGGGAGGCGCGTGCACCCGGTACTGCTCACGGTTCGCGGCGTCGCCGTCCCGAGTCACGCGGTGTTCGTCGGCCTCGGCGTGCTCGTGGCGTTCGTCGTCTTCTGGGTCGAGGTGCGGCGGCGCGGCGCGTTCGACGATCGGCTCTACGTCGTCGTCGCGCTGGCGCTGTTCGGCGGCGCGCTGGGCATGCGCGCGTCCGGGCTGGTCCGCCACCTCGACCCGGCGCGCAACCCGGACGTCCTCGACGGCTTCCGGTACGGCGCCAAGAGCATCCTCGGCGGGCTCACCGGCGCGTACGCCGGGGCGTTGCTCGGCAAGCGGATGGCGAAGTACCCGTACCGCACCGGCGACCTGTTCGCGCCGGCCGTCGCGCTCGGCATGGCGGTCGGGCGGATCGGCTGCCTGCTCGCCGAGCCGCCGGGGCGGCCGACGGCGCTGCCGTGGGGGGTGCACGCGCCGGCGACGCTGGCGTCCTGCCCCGGCTGCGTCGCCGGGGTGGCGATGCACCCGAGCTTCGCGTACGAGATCGCGTTCAACCTGCTTGCGTTCCTGGCGCTGCGCCGGTTGCGCCACGTGGACCTGCCGCCGGGGGAGACGTTGACGCTGTACCTCGCGGCGTACGGCGCGTTCCGGTTCCTGGTGGAGTTCACCCGCGCGAACGAGACGGTCTGGCTGGGGTTGACCCGGCCGCAGTGGTTCCTCGTCCCGACGATGGCGCTGATGGCGTGGCACCTGCTGCGCCGCTACGCCCTACGACCTGCCCTGGAGGTGGCATGAGCGACCAGCCGAGCGGTGAACGCCGGCCCGGTGACGGCGGCATGCCGCTGCCGACCACGAACGGCTGGGCGGTGTTCCTCGGCATCGTCTTCGGCGGGCCGTTGCTGCTGTTCCTCATCATCGTGGCGTGGGGCCCGGTCGCGCTGCTGCTGGTCGTGTTCTGGATCGGCGGGGCGGTCGCGATGATGCGCAGCCTCAACCCGTTCGTGCGGGGCCTCGGCGTCGGGATGATGATCGGCGGGGCGATCGTGCTGGTGCTCGTCGGCTCGTGCCTCGCGCTCATCTCGGGGATCGACTGATGGGCGCGGGGATGCCGTTGCGCGACGCGGTCGTGCGGCGCTACGTGACGGCGTACTGCCCGCACTGCCACGACACGACGGGCGTGCGCGACGTGGCGCGGCTGGCGGCGGTGCTGGTCGAGCAGGACGGGCGGGTGTGGCTCGACCGCGGCTGCCCGCGGCACGGCCGGGTCCGCACGCTCTACGACGAGGACCCGCGCATCCTCGACTGGCTGGAGCAGTGGACGGCGCCGACGAAGCAGCACGGCGTCGACACGCCCGGCAGCTACGAGCCGGTGCCCGGCGGCTACCTCGGCGGCCTCGGCGAGCTCCAGACGCAGCACACCTGCATCCTGTTGCAGGACGTGGTGGAGGCCTGCAACCTGCGCTGCCCCACCTGCTTCGCCGACTCCTCGCCCGACCTCGCCGGCGTGGTGCCGGTCGAGGAGGTGCTCGCGAACCTCGACCAGCGCATCGAGCGCGAGGGCGGCCGGCTCGACGTGCTGATGCTCAGCGGCGGCGAGCCGACGCTGCACCCCGAGCTGCGGCGGCTGCTGGACGAGGTGCGCCGCCGCGACGTCGTCCGCGTCCTCGTCAACACCAACGGTGTCCGCGTCGCCCGCGACGACGCGCTGCTCGACCTGCTCGCCGAGCACCGCGACCGGGTCGAGGTCTACCTCCAGTACGACGGCTCGTCGGCGGAGGCGTCGCGCCACCACCGCGGCGCCGACCTGCGGGCGTTGAAGGCGGCGGCGGTCGAGCGCCTCTCCTCCCGCGGGATCTTCACGACGCTGACGATGACCGCCGCGCTCGGCGTCAACGACGGCGAGATCGGCGACGTGATCCGGGTCGCGCTGGCCACGCCGTACGTCGGCGGCGTCGCGATCCAGCCCGTGTTCGGGTCGGGGCGTTCGGCACCGGTCGACCCGGGCGAACGCCTCACGCACACCGGCGTCCTCGCCCGGCTCGACGAGCAGACCAACGGCGTCGTGACGTGGCGGGACCTCACGGCGCTGCCGTGCTCGCACCCGCACTGCTGCTCGGTCGGCTACCTGCTCCGCGACGACGGCGGGCAGTGGCGCTCGCTCGTCGCGCTCGTCGGTGCCGACCGGCTGCGCGAGCACCTCGGCCTGGTCGCCAACCGCATCGCCGACCGCGACGTCCCGCGCGAGCTGCGCACCGCCGTCCGGGAGTCGTTGCTGGGGCTGCTGTCGGAGCAGAGCAGCCTGTCGCACCCGGCGATCGGCGACCTGTGGCGCGACGTCTGCGAGAACTGCGACCTCGGCATCGGCACGCTGCTCCGGCTCGCGTCGTCGCGGCTGCCCGGCCGCCGCGACGCGCTGCGCGCGATGCTCGGCGAACGCGTCGTGCGCGTCACCGTCAAGCCGTTCATGGACGTCCACACGATGATCGAGGAACGCCTGCTCCAGTGCTGCGTGCACGTCGGCACGCGCAGCGCGGCGCAGGACCAGTGCGCGCCGTTCTGCGCCGTGCAGGCGTGGCCGGAGCTCGGCGCGCAACGCCTCTCCGTCGCCGCCGGGCGCGCGACGCTGCCGCTGGTCGGTACGCCGTGACGACGCTCTCCCGCGAACGCCGCGACGCCCCGCCCGGCACGCCCGATCCGCTGCGCCTGTGCGTCTACACCACCGTCGCGCTGCTCGCGTGGCTGCTCGGGCCGGTGGTCGTGGTGGCGTTCGGCGTCGCCGGCTTCGCGGCGTACCGGGCGGCGCGGCGCGGCGGGCTCACCCGCAGCAGGTGCGTGCTGCGCGACACCCGGCTGGTGCTCGCGTACCTCGGGCTCGCGGTCGTCGCCGGTGGTGCGGGCGTCGCGTGGCAGGTCGCCGGGTGGTTGCGCTAAGCCCTCGGTGAACACGCGTTCCGCTCGCGGCCGTGCCCGTGGTACGCCGTGAGCGTGGGGATGCTGGCGCCGTTGCGGGAGCGCGACTTCGCCCTGCTCTGGGCCGGCCAGACCGTGTCGCTGATCGGCAACGGCGTGTTCACCGTCGCGCTCGCCTGGGCGGCGCTCGACCTCGGCGACGCGCGGTCGCTGTCGCTGGTGCTGGTGGCGCGGTTCGTGCCCGCGACGCTGCTGCTGCTCGCCGGCGGCCTGGCGAGCGACCGGCTGCCGCGCCGCACCACCATGCTCGCCTGCGACGCCGTGCAGGCCGTCGCGCTCGGAGTGCTCGCCGCGCTCGCCGCGACCGACCGGATGCGGCTCTGGCACCTCGTCGCGGTCGCCGTCGTCGCCGGCGCGGCGTCCGGGTTCTTCCTCCCCGCGTCGAGCGCGCTGCTGCCCGAGGTGCTGCCGCGCGACCGGCTCGTCGCCGGCAACGCGCTCAACACCGCCAGCCGCCTCACCACCGCCCGCCTCGCCGGCCCCGCCCTCGGCGGCGTCCTCGTCGCCACGGCCGGCGCGGGGGCGGCGTTCGCGGTCGACGCGGCGACGTTCGCGGTGAGCGCGCTGACGCTCGCCGCCCTGCGCGCCGGCCGCACGCCGCTCGACCGCCCGCCCGGCATCGGGCTGCTCGCCGACCTGCGGGAGGGGCTCGCGTTCTGCCTGTCGCGGCGCTGGCTGGCCGTCTCGCTCGCGGCGTTCTCGGTCCTCAACCTCGCCGCCAGCGGACCGCTGTCGGTGCTCGTGCCGCTCTACGTCACCGACCGCCTGCACCTCGGCGCGCCCGCGCTCGGCCTGCTCCTCGCCGTCGAGGGCGTCGGCGGCGGCGTGGCGGCGCTGCTCGCCGGGCACCTGCGGCCGCCGCGGCGGCCCGTCGTGACGACGCACGCGGCGTTCGCGGTGGCGGGCGTCGCGCTCGCCGGCCCGGCGGTGCTCGACACGCTGGTCGCCGTCGCGCTCCTGCTCGGCGTCGCCGGGCTGCTGCTCGAGCTCGGCAACGTCTGGTGGGCCAGCGCCGTCCAGGAGCACGTCCCCAACGACCTGCTCGGCCGCGTGTCCTCCGTCGACTGGCTGGTGAGCGGCGGCCTCATCCCCGTCGGCACCGCGCTGGCCGGCGCGGCCGCGGCGGCGACGAGCGCGGCCGTGGTGTTCGCCGCGGGCGGCGCGGTGACGGCGGCGGTGTCGGCCGCCGCCGCCGTCGCGCTGCGGCGTGCGGACCCGGGCGCCGCCGCGGATTAGCCCGAACGGGCCAATGGCGATCGGACACAACGCGCCATGGCCGGCGCCGGTGGATCGGGGGAGGGTGGAACCTCGTTCACCGACCGGACGGGGGATCCATGCCCGCCTACGCGATCGCCGCACCGAGCTCGGCCGAGCCACCCGTGGGCCGGGACGACTGCAGGCAGTGGTCGTCCGCGATCTACCAGTACGAGTACCACGACGCCGTCAGCGCCGGCTTCGCCGTCGGCTCGGTGAAGACCAAGGGCGACTACCGCCTGCTCGTCCTCGACGTCGCGCGTACGGCGTCCGTCCCCGACGGCGACCGCATCGTGACGTGGGGGTTCGGCTACCGCCTGCTGGTCGAGGTCGAGAACGCTGAGGCGGCCGGTTCGCTCACGCTGCCCGCCATCGCCGCGTCGGTCGAGCTCGGCCGCACCAACGCGACGTTGCGGCTGGAGATCAAGGGGTACACCGGCGCCGACCTGTGGAAGGTGCTGCCGGTGCCGCGGCCGCTCAACGTCGACACGCACCGCGACTTCCTCGCCGCCGCCGAGCAGGTCCAGAAGGCGTTCGGCGACCACCCGGACAACGCCGTGCCGGTGCAGCTGTCGGCGGTGCCGGCGGAGTCGATCGCGGCGGGCGGGGTGACCCAGGTCGAGGCGCGGGAGGCGGTGGCGGTGACGATGCTGCTGGCGCTCGCCGCCGACGGGGCCGACCAGAGCACGGCGGCCCGGGCCGTCGCCTCCTACAGCGACCTCGACGAAGCGGACGTCGACCGGCTGACCCAGGGCCTGTACCTGTGCCTCGACGGAGACGGCTCCGGCCCCGGCCGCGTCGAGAGCGCGAGCGCCCTGCTCGACCCGCTCCGGCAGGGCGGCTGGTCCCTGCCGCGCGGCTGACGCCCGCGCGCGCGCACGGGAGACGGAGGAGAACCATGACCCGGATCACGCGCCGCGGCGTCCTCGGCGGGATGGCGGCCGGTGTCGGCGCCGCCGTCGCCGGGAGCCTGTTCCCCGGCCGGGCGGCGTTCGCCGACGGCGTCAGCGTCCTGCCGCCGCTCGCCGCCGGCGAGGTGCTGCCGGTCGCCGCGTCGACCACGCAGCTCACCGGCGCGCTCGCGATGTTCGTCACCAGCGGCTTCCCGAACCCGTCGTTCACGGTCTTCAACGCCGACGGGCCGCTGGGCAACCTCGCGTTCACCGTCGAACGCGGCGGCCCCGGCGCGGGCACGGACACCATCACGTGGACGCCGGCCGTCGGCGACGTCGCGCAGCGGGTGCTCGCCGCCGAGGTGGTGCCGGGCGGCAACCGCATGCGGTCGACCATCACGGCGAGCACCGGGGGCGACACGATGCAGGCGGTCGTCACCAGCAGCGTCGAGGACCTGCGCCAGCAGGTGCAGCCGACGTTGCGCGACCTGGCCGGGACGTACCGGCACGGCGGCTCCGAGGCGTTGCGCGGTCTCCCGAACGAGCTGCGCATGATGGTCGCGGGCGCCGAGGACGCCGGTCTCCAGGCCGGGTTCCTCGGCGCGGTCGAGCGGTCGGCGGCGCGGCTCGGCGGCGCGTCGGTCGTCGCGGCGCCGTCGCAGCGGATGCTGGCGTCGTTGCTGACCGACCCGCTGATCCTCGCCTACGCGACGTTCAACCCCGCCAACGGCGTCCCCGCCGTCGGCCCGTGGGCCGTCACCGGCGCGGTCGTCTGCCTCGCCGGCAAGTACGCGGGCCTCACGCCGGCCGGCCTCGTGTTCTGGGGGCTCGGCTGCACCCTCGTGATCGGCGCGACCGGCATCGACCAGTCGACCGAGAAGGGCTTCCTCGGCCAGGCGTGACGTCGTGCCCCCGGCAGGATTCGAACCTGCGGCACACGGTTTAGGAAACCGTTGCTCTATCCCCTGAGCTACGAGGGCCGACGCGCCAAACGCGCAGGTCAGAGCCTATGAGCGGTTGACGGCGAACGCAGGTCGCAGGGGCTTGGGCCGCATCGGGGCCGCATCGTCGGCCGTTGGCCGATGGACGGAGGCCGCACCGTTGCTCTTGCTGCGGGAGGATCGACGCGCGCGCCCTCGTAGCTCAGTGGACAGAGCAACCGCCTCCTAAGCGGTAGGTCGCCCGTTCGATCCGGGCCGAGGGCACACGACGTGCAGGAGACGGGCCGCGGCGCCGCGAAGGCTGGTCACGTCAACTGCACGGGGGCACGCCATGACCGATCTCACGCGCGAGCAGCAACTAGAGACCGCCGAGAGGTTCCTCCCTGCGCTGGTTCGGATCGCGCGTCGCTACACCTCTTGCCTTGAGGACGCCGAAGACGCGGCACAGACGGCGGTCCTGCGCTTGATGGAAGCGCAACCGCAAGTCGTCGGGGCGCTACGCACCGAGCCCCAGGTGCGGAAGTGGCTGAAGACCACGGCGATCCGACTGTGCGCCGACACGTACCGTCGCGCGCCCTCGTTCGGGCTCCTCGCTCGGCTCTTTGCCTCTGCCCTCGACTTGGAGGCGGATGTAGCGGACGGGGTATGCACCCGGGCCGAAGCGACGTGGTTGACGCGCGTGGCCGAGACCCTCCCCAAGCGGCACCGCCTAGTGGCGGAAGTGTTCATGGCCGGGGGCGGCGTCGCCGAGGTTCAGGAACGTTGCGGTGTCACGTACGACGCTGCGGAGCACATGGTCCGAGACACGCGGGCACGGCTTCGGCGCGCTGTCATCGCCTCCCGCGTCGCCGCTGTTGTCTTCGGATATCGCAGGGTCTCCCTCCGGCTCGGAACATCGCGCGAGCAAGTCGCCCTCCCAGCCATGATGCTGGCTGTGGTGGCTCTCGTGCTTCCTGCCGCGCAACGTGCTCTCAGAGAATCGGGAAGCAGCGGGCCGTCTCGTCCGGGTCAAGAGCAGGTAGATGCCAGTCCAACGTGGTCCGATTCTCCCCGGACCCCTGCACCCGGCGTAACCGCGCTGCCCGCACACATGCAAGCGCGTTCGCGCCGAGCAGAGCAACGACCCAAGCCAGGCGAACTTCCGCGCGACCGCTGGCTCGTCCCTGCGCTGCCCACCATCCCCGGCACGCCTTCACCGTCGCCTTCCCCGCGTGCATCTGAGGACGCCAGCCCGCTTGACGATGTGGTGCGGTGTCTTCGTGAATGGGAGATCACGCCCACTCACGTTGGCTGCTGAAACGGCGCGACTGCGGCGTCGGATAGACGACACGTCGCAGAATCGACCCAACTTGCCCTATCGCGGCGCGCTCGCCGCTTGCGATGCTTGCTAACGGCATCGCCAGACGGCAGACGAGTTTGTGACCCCGGGCTAGAAGTCGGGCCGGGAATCGCACCTGCTGCTCCTTCCGCTGGCTCTCCTTTCGCGGTTGGAGGCGTCACGTTGCGTCGGTTACTCGTAGCACTCTCAACTCTCGGATTTGGCGCTGTAGCGGCTTTAGCTGCGGCGCCGGCCGATGCTGCCGCATGCGGAACTGACCCTGACGGGCCTGGACCGCTGCCGCTGGTCACGTACCCGTGCCCTGGCCCTGGCTGGCAGCCGGTATCTCAGCCCGTTGCCGTCGTGACCGACTATGGACCGGGCTATTACAACTATCACGCACCGTGGATTCGCGTCACTCGCGGCGGGCGCGTGTTCTTCTTCAATGGAGCGAATGTGCCCCTGCAATACAGGGGCGACGGCTTCGACAGTGGCATCGTGCAGCCAGGCGAAGTGCGCGAAGTCGCGGGCATCTCCGCACTCACGGTCGGTCATTACACGGTCTACGACCAAACCGACCCAGTCGGCGATCTCTACATCGACCCGAACCCAGTCGAGCCAATCACGTAGAGCCCAAGAATCGACGGTGGCCGTGGCGGTCTCACCGCCACGGCCACCAACCCCGTTCGTTCCGTGTTACGGCGCGATGACGGTGATCGACGCCTGGAGGGTCTGACCCTCCACGTCCACCACGAACTCCGTCGTGTTGTTGATCTGCGACCACGGGTGGAGCGGCTGCGAGGACTCCGCGAACGCGAGGGTGGCACTCGCGACCTGCTGGCCGGTCGCCTTGATCTTGATGGTGAACGTCCGCGTCTTCGTCGTGGTGGTCTCGGTGGCCCGGTCCAGGTTGGTCAGCACGAGCCCCTGCGACCTGTGGAGCACGGCCTTGGCGGGCGCGTAGACCTTCCCCACGTACGCCATCTGCGAGTCCGTGGGAGCCGCCGTCGCGGCGGGAGCAGTCACCGGCGCGGCGAGCGCGACGGCCACCATGAGCGGGGCGAACAGTCGAGCGAGCTTCATGAGCGTGTCCCTTTCGCTGTTGCCGTCCGGTCCCCGTTGACCGGAACGAGCGGGGCGCTGCGCGCGCCTCTACCTAGTAGGGACGCGGCAGCGCCCGCCCATCCGCGAAGAAAGTTCCGAGGCGAGCTTGTCAGTCGATGACGGTGATGACCGCCGCGAGGCTGTTGTCGAGGTAGACGTTGTAGAGCCGCGTCAGCGGGCCGTTGTGCGTCTGCCCGGCCCAGGGCTGAAACGCCTTGGACGCACCGGCCGCGATCTGCTGCTGGCCGCTGGTGATCGTCGGGTTCTCCCGGTTCTTGATCTCGATGCTGTGGAGGTTCGCGTCGAGGTTCTTGACGATCTGCCACTGGGACTTCGTGACGAAGTTCTTGACGGGCGCGAGGCGTCCGCCGGGCGTGATGACCATCTGGACCGGGCTGGGTTCGGCGTGCGCCGCCGGAGCGGTGGCCGGCGCGACGAGCGCGACAGCGACCATGAGCGGGGCGAACAGTCGAGCGAGCTTCATGAGGAATCCCCTTTCACGCATCCCCACCCGGTCCCACCGACCGACTGAGGGGAGACGCGCGCGCATCTCCACTACAGAGACGCGCGAGCGCCATCCCGACCGCGAACAAAGATTCGGAGCGGCCAGCTCGTCAGCCGAGCACGGTGATCTGGCCTGCCGCTACGCCGTCCACGAACACCATCACGGAGCCTGCCGGGAAGGTGGCCGTTTCGTCAGCCGTGAACGTGGCCGGGAGTCCGCGCGACGCGGGCCGGGTGATGTTGGCGATGCGGAACTGATGTGAAGCCGCGCGTAGGTCCGCGTTCTCCAGCGCGAAGGGCAGACGGCGTGCGGCGATCCCGCGTACGGTCTGCCCGTCGTAGGTGGCAACGGACGCCTGCGCGGGAGTGGTCGCGGTGAGTACCCCCGTGACGGCGACGGCCGCGGCAACGATGGTGGCTCGGACTCTCATGCTTCCTCCTCGGCCCGTCGTGCGGGTCGCGCCTTCGCGCGACCGGAAACGCCTGCGGGCCTTCACCGATAGGGACGCGCGAGAGCGCGAGAGGACGCGCAGGTTCCGCGTTAGCGGAACCTGCAAGGGTCTGTATGCCTGGCTGACCGTGGCCTTCGGCCTTCGGGCGGTGACATGTCGGGGTTGGGTGCGTTCCCGGCTGCGTTCCCGGTCTGCTCGTGGTCGGTCTCTGCGCGTGACCGCGCAAGTGTCGGGTAGCCGACACATTCGTCACGATCTGGCCGCTCGTCCGTACTGCTAGGGGAGGACCGGCGCGGCGCTCATCGAACTTCTTCGCCCGATCTAGGTAGAGAACCGGGCGAAACGGTGTCTACCGGGTGAGTCAGCAGACCGACACGACCCGAAGGCACGGGGGACTAGGTGAGCAACGAGCCGGGCGACGCCCTCGGTCGCCCTGCGCCAGACCAAGACGCGCTGAGAGTCCTCGCTGAGCAACGCCCGAGGTTCCTGCGCGCGGTCATGCGCGCGGCGCGCGTGTCCCTTGACGAGGCCGAGGAGCTCGCGTCCGAGCTCACCCTCAAGGTTATGGCGGGCAAGGCGCGAATCCCCCTGGGCGTCGAGGCGCTGGCATACCTCGCCGCCGCCGCGCGCAACATGCAGCGGAACCGTGAACGTGACGCGCGGCGCGAAGCCGGGCGCCTCAACCGCGCACTTCCCCTAACACCGCGCGGCGTCACCCCGCACTCCGCTGATTCGCTCGATCCGGCCGAGATTGTGGGACACCGCGAGCAGATTCTCGCCGGCTTGGATGCCTTCAACGCCCTGCCCGCCAACGAGCGGGAGGTCATGTATCACCGCCACGTCAAGGGCCTGAAGCGACGCGAGGTAGCGGCGCTCCTTGGAATCAAGCCGACCCAGGTGGACGTACGCGAACGGCAGGCCCGCGCGCGGCTCGCAAAGCGGCTCGGCGTGCCCCGCGAGAGCGCGCCCGGCGTGTTCGCGGCGCTCGGCCTTCGCTGGTCCCGTACCGCGAGTGCCGCGCTGACGCCGCCGGTTGTGACCGTGGTAGGCACGGCGCTAGCGGTGTTCGTCGCTGTCGCTACGCCGAGCCGGGCACTCGTGTACGTCACGAGTCCAACAACTTCGGGGGGCGGCACGTTTGAGGGTGGCGGGCTGTCCAACGGGGTGCCGACGCGCCGGGACGCGGGTAGTGGAGTGCGAACGGCGGCGATCCCCCCCGCCGCCAATCGTTCCCCGCGTCCCGGCGCACCACAGTCCGGGCAACGGGACCCGGTCAATGTCGGTGTCAAGGGGTGCGCCGAAGTCGGTACGACCGAACCTAAGCCGCGCGCATGCGTGAGTAAGCGCAAGGCCAGCGACCCCCCGCCGCGCTTCTCCGGGGACGTGTGCCGTGTGCCTGCTGCGGGCGACGTGGGCGAGGTCTCGCAAAACGTCACGCCGCTAGCCGACTACGTGCCCGACAACCCCGTCGCGGAGTGCGAGTCGGGATCGGCCGACACGTACGTCCTTCCACCTCCGGGGCAGGACCCACCGGGGGACAACGGGAAGTCGCTTCCTTCCGATCCCGCTTCGCGGGAACCGTAGAAGGAGGTAGTCCCGATGAGACTGAGCGCCCTGTCCGTTCCGGTCTTGCTCGTCCAGGCATTCTCCGCTGGCCCGTCGTCTGCCGCTGTCGGTGTTGTGCGTACCGATGTATGGGTGAGGACGCGGACGGCGACTGCTCTGGAAATCTGCGCGCGTGGATGGGTTGACGACGGTCCGGCGACGGGCGTGTGGGCACGAACGGTGGCTGGAACCGTCGTCGTCGCGCCCGACGTACTAGTCGCCCCGGCGTACGCCGAATCGTGCTTCTGGGCGAGCAGCACCGCTACCCCGGTCGGCGGTGGCCTCGTGTCACTCACGTTCACGGGCGGCGGGACCGGGGGCGACGTTGCCGGAGCGTGCGGGCTCACCTTTGGGTGGGCTCCCGGCGTGCCCATCAACGAGATCAACGGTTTCTGCACCGACGCCGCCTAGCAGCCGCGCCGGGTGAGGGCTCGGCGTGGCGCTACCACGGAAGGGGAGGAACAGCGTGTCCGCCGAGCAGCCGCGCCCTGCACATGCCCGTGCAGGGCGCGGCACCCTTCGAGGCAGGGCGGTGTGATGCGGCGGCTCTTGCACCGGCGCACGCCCTCCGCGTCCCCCACGTTCGCGTCGTACTCACCGCTTCCTACGTGGATGCACACCGACCAGCTCCGAGTGCTGGAGACCGCCGCGAGCCGAGCGAACGGTGACGCGGACGGCACGGCCTTCTGGCAGGGCATCGTCCGGCTGGCTCTCGCGTGCGAGCAGCTTGCGGCCCGTCTCGACAGTGCTCCCCGCGACATCGAAGCGCCGCTTTCACTCGCCCGCTGGCTGATGGAACGACTGCCCGAGCCGCCGGCTCCCGTCACCCCCGACCGCAGTTCCGACCCGGACCCGGTGACCGTCGAGGGACTGTTGATGAACCACGCGCACGCCCTGGTGGCCGCATTCCGCGCGCCCGTGGACACGCCCGACCTGACGCCCGAGGTCAGCGCCACGGTGGCCGAGCTTGCCGACCTGCTCGCCCGCTGGCACGGCGACCCGTCATTCCGCGCGCGCCTACGTCAACGCACCATCGACGTGACCAAGCAGGAGCGGTGATGAAGGACGTGGCGACTGGTCGGCTCCCGCTGTGGCTACGGACGGATGGTGAAGCCGTCCACGCACAGTTGACACGGCGAGCGGGCGGGAACGGCGCGCGCTTCTACGTGTGGGATGCGGCGCTGATGCTCGCTCTCGGATGCGAACGCTTGGCGGTCCAGCCCGAACGTGAAGCGGAGGTCGTCCCGCAGGCACACAACCTGACGGCGTGGCTTTGCACGCAACTCCCTTCCCCGCCAATCACTCAAGAGACTCCCCGGCCCGACCTGGCGATGATCGGGCCGCGGCGCGACCCGCTCGCGCTTAGGGCATGGCTGCTCGCCCGCGCCCATGCCCTCGTCGGTCTCCTGACCGCCCCGGAGAACGCCGACGCGCTAACCCTCCTGTACGACCTTGCCGCCGAGGTTCAGCACGTCGCGGCGCTCATCGCACCCTGGGACCGGCAAGCCCCCGGCTTGCGGTTGCTGGACACCATCCGGGAGGCAGAGCCGCCCGACTGAGGCTCACTCCGCAGGAATGCCCGCCTGCGACCAACCCCCGCACCAAGACACCCGCCGCAGCAACCGCCGCAGCGGGAGGACGCCACGACGGCGGCCGGGCCTTGCCAGGTTCACCGCCGCCGACGTGGCACCGAACGAGGGAGTACCACCATGCGTCACCGACGAACCTCCCGCGTTGTGCTGACGGCGCTGCTCGCGTCGGCACTCGTCGTGGGAGCCGTGTCGGGTGCGTCGGCCAGTGCGGTCGGCGTCACCGGCTCGGCCGTCAACATCACGACCAGCACTACGACCAGCACCACGAGTACCACGACCACGGCGACCACGACCGCGGCCAAGACCACCACATCGAGCACGACGAGCCAGATCACCGCCACGGTGGACTCGACCACGAGCCCGACCAGCACCACGAGTTCGGCGGGCGGCGGGCTGCCTGTGCCTTCGGTCAACGTCGAGCAGACGATCCCCGAGGTCGGCTCGCTCCCGAGCGTGGACACGAGCCATGTCACGGCGCTCCTCGGCGCGCTGCTGACCCAGCTCGTGAACGACGCCGGGGACACCATCTGCCCCGCCGCCGGGATGAGCACGGCGACGTGCGACCAGGCATACGCCGTGGTCACCGCCATCTCGCCGTGCATCTCGCCGTTCCTCGACGACATCGCGGCGAGGTCGTCGGCGGAGTGCGGCCCGCTGGTCAACGCCTCGATCAACACGCTCCTCCGCATCTACGAGGAGGGGCTGGCGTGCGCTCTGGAGACCAACCCCGTGTGCCACCAGGCGGTCGAGACGGCGGGGGCGACGACGGCGGCGCTACTGGACTGCGTCGGTGTCGACGTCAGCCCGACCGCGAGCGCGACCCGCGAGACGGTCGTGACCAAGAGCGCGGCGCACGCGGACCTGTGGGCGCTCTGCGGCGAGGTCGTCACCACGGGCAACGAGGTCATCGGCCAGGCGATCACCGCCGCGACCGAGTGCGCCAACGGCAGCAACGCCCTCTGCGCGAACGCGGTCGCTACCGTCGTGGACGCGGCGAGCCAGACGCTCAAGTGCCTCGACGTGGACCCCGGCCTGACCACGGGCGGAACGAGTCTGCTCGCGGCCGACCTGACCGGGGCGTGCAAGGACGCGTTGCAGACGGGACGTGACACGCTCGCGGCCCTGAAGGCGCTCGTGGAGGACTGCGCGAACAACCCGGACGGGACCTGCCAGCAGGCCATCGAGAACGCGTCGTACACGGCGGGGCAGATCGTCACCGAGGCGCAGGACGCCGGCTCCCAGGCGGCACGCTGCCTGACCGGCGAGGGCGACGCGACGGGGCAGTTCGTCGCGGCGTGCCAGGAGGTACAGGACCGAATCGCGGCGGTGGTCGGGAGCCTGAACGGTCTCCACGTCGGCGCCCCCACCGACGACGAGAGCGACGTATCGGACGCGGAGGTGAGGGTCGCCAACGGCGACATCGACGTTGAGTTCACGGCGTCGCTCCGCATCCCGTTCGTCACGGCGCTGGACCCGACGACGCTGCCGGAGGTCGAGGCCGCGACCAAGACCGTCTCGATCATGGACGACGCGGGCAACGTCCTGTCCGAGTCACGGGAGACGGTCGAGACCGCCGGTAACACCGTGGACGGCTCCTGCGTCCTCAACGGCTCCGAGCTTCAGAAGCGGGCGCTCATCGCCTACCCGCCGACGACGACGCCGCGCGAGTGGAGCGACGACGGCATCGACGCGCAGTACACGACGCACGTCTACCAGTCCAACTGGGCGCGGCCGGTGGTCGGGGTCGGCTGGACGTGGCAGGTCGAGTTCTGCCAGGTCGGGGGCGCGGAGGTCTACGACGCCTGGCGGCTGAACGCGGTCGGCAGCGGCGTCACGCAGGAGGACCCGAACACGACGCGGATCGACAAGTCGTGGAAGTCGGGCAAGGACCTCCCGACCGTCGAGGCCGAGCTCTACGCGCACGTCGGCTCGGAGAACGCGCCGGTCCAGATCGGCGGCTCGACCTCGCAGAAGGCGAACGGCGTCAACGGAGGAAGCGCGGGGACGCGGATGCCCGTCAAGGGCTTCCCGGAGATGGACCAGTTCAAGCACAACACGGCGCTCGCCCGGTGGGACAGCGTGTGCAACTGGGCCACCGCGTACTCGGCCTGCGGCTCGCGCGACTACCAGGCGACGGTGCTGCACTCGCTGTACGAGTTCCCGCGCTCCGACCCCGGCCCGAAGTACTTCGACGAGGGCTTCTACTACAAGCGCCGCTGCACCGGCTTCAAGAGGTACACCGACTCCTGCGACACCTGATCCATCATGCGGGGGCGTCATCCGCTCGCGGGTGACGCCCCCGCACCATCGGCCCATGTTCGGAAGGACGCCATGACGCCCCGGACGCGGCCCATCGCCGCCGCTCTCGCACTTGTCACTGTCGCTGTCGCTGTCGCTGTCGGCGTCCGCGTTCGCTCATCGGGTTCCGCCCCGCGACGGCCAGCGCCGAGCGCGGGTCCGGCCTGTCGCCGGCTTCCGCGAACCTCGGCCTACGCATTGACGGGCGAAAGTGTCTACAAGGCGGTCCTGCGTCCGCTCGACCTGTGCCCGCCCCGGTTGGGGGCACCGATCCTTGCCCCGGCAGAAGAACAGCAGATGTCCTGGCTTACCGGGAGCGGCGAACGTGCCGTCGTGGCGGACTTCAGTTCGGGCAGCGACCGCCTGGCACTTGTCACTCCCGATGGTCTCGCCGCCATACCCGGACTCGGTAACCCGGTAGGGCACTCCCCGGCCCTCGCGTCGGACGGCCGTCTGGCTTTCGCTGACCAACAGCCGGGCAAGAGCGGACCGCAATTCCGCCTACGGATGTTCGACCCGGCGTCAACCAAGACCACCACGCTTCTCACTCTCACAACGCCACCGTCAAACCTGGCCTGGGGACCTGACGGGCAACTCGCGCTGATCGCGGACACAGGAAGCGATGGCGCGCACCTTCTCGTTCTTGACGTGGCCGACGCGAAGGCCCGGAGGGTCGCGGACCTGCCGCGTGAGGCGGTCTCGGTGCTGTGGGCTTCCTGGGGCGGCTTCGTCGTCGTGCTGTCGTCCGGTGGCGACCCGACCACGGCGCACGCGGTTGTCCTCAACGCTTCCGGCAAGCAAGTGGCGGAGGTTGCGCGCGAATGGCGACCTCTCGGCTTGATGGACGACGGCGCACTGATCGCCGCGAACGCGTCAGGCGAGCTTTTCCGCCTCGCCGCACCCACCTACGACGTATCCGAGTCGTTCGGCTCGTCCGCGTTCACCGGGACGGACGCGATATGGCAGGTCGTCACCTGACCGGCAGGAAGGCACAAGCGGGCCGCGAATGGAAACGCCTATGCGACAACGGGTGTACGGAGCGACGGCGGCGCTAGCGCTGGCGTCGTGCGCGTTCGCCGTGCCCGCAAGCGCCGCACAGGTGCGCTGGCTGACCATCCGCGCCGACCGATCTGCCTCCACGACAGTCCGCCTGTCGCGCTCGACCGTGCTCTACCTCGGTGAGCCCGGCGACGACGGCCCGGTCGTGCAGATCAGCGGGGGCGGCAAGGCGGCGGGCTTCCTACTGACGCCGACCGACCATCCAGCCGAATCAGTCGGCCAACTCTCGCTCACGGACGAACGCGGCCAGACCCGCTACAGCCTGGGCGACGAACGGCAACCGATCCCCTCCGGGACGTACCTCCTGCGCGTGATCGCGGAGTCGTCACCCGTCGTCGTGCGCGTTCCGGTCTCGGGGGCGTCCGCGTCCTGGCGCGCGACCAAGCGGATCAGCACGTCGCGGGCCGAGGCTGTGTGGGACACACCGGCTGGCGCGGTCGTCCTTGGCGGCGCTGACGTGACCTTGCCGCCGTCGTCACTCGCCCTGTTCGTCCTTCGCTACGAGGCGAACGGGATGGGTGAAAACCGCACGGTCTGCCTGACGCATCGGCTCGGCATCTGCGGGCCGAACGAGGGCGCATGGCTCGCCGCGAGCGGCATCGAGCGGACGTTCCCCGTCGTGGCGCGGTCGGCGGGGTTCGGCGTCTTTGCGGACCGCCCCGCGTCCGGGTCATTCACGGCGCGTTGGAAGATCAGCGCGAAGGGGCTAGCCGCCCAACCGTCCGCGTTCGCCTTCGTCGTGGGCTGACGCCGCCGATCGTTGGGCCGCACCTGGGCCGCAACCGGGCCGCAAACGATGTGATCCGACGTGATGCGGCGGGATGGGAAAGGGCAGGCCACCGTGCTTGCGCGGGCGGGTGCCGCCCTCCGATCCAGGCTCCTCAACGGATTAGGAAACCGTTGCTCTATCCCCTGAGCTACGGGGGCGCTCGCCTGCCGCGCTAGCTGCGGTAGACGTAGACCGGCATCCCGATCTGGAGCATCGAGAACATCCGGTTCATGGCCGGGACGGTGATCCGGATGCAGCCGTGGCTCGCCGGGTAGAACGGCACCGAGCCGTTGCCGTGGATCGCGTAGCCGCCCTGCGCGAAGTACGCCGGCCGCCACAGCTCGCCGAGCCGGCTGACCCGCATCCCGTCGATCTTGTGGAAGATCCGGAACGAGCCGGTCGGCGTGACCGCGCGCTGCGTCTCGCCGTCGACCGTGAACAGCTGGCCGGAGCCGGACGAGATGTCGAGGATGCGCAGCACGGTGCCGGCGCGGCCGTAGTAGAGGACCTGGCGGGTGAGGTCGGCCTCGATCCACGAGCCGGACTGCTTGTACCGGAGCGGCGGCGCGACCGGGTTGGCCAGCCGGGCGTGGGTGAGGGTGTCGACGGCGCCGGTGACCGGAAGCCGGTTGACCTTCTGGAACGCCGCCGTCGCGTGCACGGTGTCGAAGCCGAAGTAGCCGTTGGCGATGCCGACGTCGTAGTGCAGCGCGGCGAGGCGGCGCTGCACCGCGAGCACGTCGGCGCCGCTCATGCCGGCGCGCAGCGTGCGGGGGACGACCGTGATGCCGAACTTCGTCGTCACGGCGGCGGCGTGGTCGGAGTCGGCGCTCTTCGCGAACCGGAAGACCCGCGTGCCGACGGTCGAGGACGTGATGGCGAACGTCGCGGTGCTGGTCGAGGAGAGCACCCGCGAGGCGACGCCGGACCAGCCCTTGCTGGTCCAGAGCTGGAGGCTGACGAGCTGGCCCGCGTGGTTGGGGGTGACGGTCAGGGTCGCGACGGAGGGGACGTTCTGCTCGACGGCGTAGGCGCTGATGCGCGCGCCGAGCCGCGGCCGGACGAGCGTCGTCAGCGTCGCGCTCTTGCTGTCGTTGAGGACCGGGTTCGGCGGGTGCGCGAGGTACCACTGGGTGTTCTTGCCGAGCGGGAGCGACGTGTAGGTCGCGATGCCGGTGGCGTTGGTCTTGAGGCGGTAGACGCGGCTGAAGTCGCTCTGGCCGGCGACCTTCCGGTAGACGTCGACCGGCTCGCCCTCCAGGCCTTCCTTGGTGTCCGCGCGGCGCAGGCTGGCGGTGAGGGTGACGGTGCCGCCGTACGTGACGCCGGGCCGCGACGCGAGCGCGGCGAGCGTGGTGGACAGCGCGGGGACCGGCGACGACGTGATCGACGACGGGTCGGACAGGTCGCCGGCGGTGTTGCGGGTGAAGACCGCGAAGCCGTACGACGTGCCGTTGGCGAGCCCGGTGACGACCGTGCTCGTCGCGGGCGCGGCGACCTCCTTGGCGGTGCCGTCGGCGGCGCCGGTGGGGACCGCGCCCTCCTTGACGACGATCGTCACGCCGGCCAGGTCGGCGTCGGCCGGGTTGGTCCAGCGCAGCGTCACCTGGCTGTCGGCGGGCGTCGCCGTGAGACCCGTGACCGGGGTCGGCGGGGCGGCGGCGTACGCCGGGGCGGCGAGGGACAGGACGGCCGCGGCGACGCTCGCGGCCAGCAGAGACGCGGATGCGCGGGCCATGAGCACGGGAGTCTAGTCGGGCTTGGCGAGACCCGACCCTGCTTCGCCGAGTCCAGCCGCCGACCAGCCGCGTTGAACCCCACGATCGCGCTGCGCGCGACCGCGGGGACCCCCAACTGCGTTCTCCGCCACCCGCGGGCACACCAGCCCGCGGGTGCCCTGCGGCCTTGCCGGATCGACGCCTGGCTCTCGGCTCGCGACGGGCCGGGCCTCACCAAGCCCGACCCCGCCAGGTAGGCTCGGCGGCCCCGGTCCCGAAAGGAGCCCCGACGTGCGCGTGGCCGACATCATGACGAGCGCCAGCGTCACGGAGTCGCCGGCGGACTCGCTGCGGTCCGCGGCCGAGACGATGTGGCGGCAGCAGACGGGGTCGCTGCTCGTGATGGACGGCGACGACCTCGTCGGCATCATCACCGAGCGCGACGTGATGAAGGCGGTCGCGCAGGAGCGCGACGTGGAGCAGACGCCGGTCAGCGAGGTGATGACCCGCGACGTCCTCACGATCACGCCCGACACGTCCGCGCACGAGGCGGCGCGGCACATGGCGTCGCGCTGGATCCGCCACCTCCCGGTGGTCGAGGGCGGGCGCGTCGTGGGGGTCGTGTCGCAGCGCGACCTGGTCGGCGTGTTCGCGGCGTTGCAGAAGGACCCGGAGGGCGGCGCGGAGCTGTCCAGCGACTCGCTCGTGCGCGAGCTCCGGCTGGCCCGCATCGAGCAAGGCGACCTTGACTGAGCCGACGCTGCCGCCGGCGCCGGACGACAGCGACGTCGGCTGGGGTGACGACACCCCCACCGACGACGAGGGGCTGCGCCGGCTGCTGGACGAACGCCCGCCGCACCACGACCGCTGACCCGCTTGTGGCGGACCGGTGACAGTGGGCTAGCGGGGAGGGGACAGCACGCCGGAAACCGGAAATCGGCCGGTGCTCCCCGCGTGTACCGCGCATCGACCCAACCAGGGTCCGAGGCTCGAAAGGAGCTTCTGTTGCGCGCATCCCGTTTGCTGGCCGCCCTACCGGCCGCGTTCCTGTCCGTCGCCGTCGCGGCGGCGCCGTCGTCGGCGACCGTCGAGCGCACGTCGTACATCGTCGTGCTGCGTGACGGCGCGGCGGTGACGCCGGCCGCGGCCGCGTCGGCCGCCACCGCTCTCGGCGCCGACGTGAAGTACGTGTACACCGCCGCGCTCCACGGCTACGCCGCGTCGTTCACGCCGGCGCAGATCGCCGCCGTGCAGGCCATGTCCGACGTGGCCTACGTCGAGCGCGACGGCGTCATGCACGCCACCGGCACCATCACCAACCCGCAGTCGTGGGGCATCGACCGCATCGACCAGCGGAACCTGCCGCTGTCGGCGTCGTTCACGACGACCAACACCGGCTCCGGCGTCAAGGCGTACATCATCGACACCGGCATCCGCTTCTCGCACACCCAGTTCGGCGGCCGCGCGACCAGCGGCGTCGACGAGGTCGACGGTGGCACCGCCGACGACTGCAACGGCCACGGCACCCACGTCGCGGGCACCGTCGGCGGCTCCACGATCGGCGTCGCCCACGCCGTCTCCCTCGTCGCCGTCCGCGTCCTCGACTGCTCCGGCAACGGCGCCACCTCCGGCGTCATCGCTGGCGTCGACTGGGTCACCGCGAACCACGTCGCGGGCACCCCGGCCGTCGCGAACATGAGCCTCGGCGGCGGCGCGTACTCGCCGCTCGACACGGCCGTGCAGAACGCCATCAACGACGGCGTGACGTTCGCCGTCGCGGCCGGCAACGGCAACACCGGCGGCGTCCGCCAGAACGCCTGCAACTACTCGCCCGCCCGCGTCGCCGCGGCGATCACGGTCGGCGCGACGAACAGCAGCGACCAGGCCGCGTCGTTCTCGAACTACGGCACCTGCGTCGACCTGCTCGCCCCCGGCGTGCAGATCCTCTCGTCCTGGTACACCGGCGACACCGCGGGTGCGTACCTCGACGGCACCTCCATGGCCTCGCCGCACGTCGCGGGCGTCGCCGCGCTGTACCTCCAGAGCAACCCGGGCGCCTCGCCGGCCACGGTCGCCGCGGCGATCAACGGCAACGCCACCACCGGCGTGGTCTCCAACGTCGGCACCGGCACCCCGAACCGCCTGCTGTTCACGAACTACTAGGTCCGGACGAGAACGTCGCGGCCCGTCCTTGCGTGCGTGCGGGGACGGGCCGCGGCTCGTTCCGGGAAGGCCGGGTC
The DNA here is from genome assembly GCA_035714365.1 of Mycobacteriales bacterium. Classification (GTDB taxonomy): domain Bacteria; phylum Actinomycetota; class Actinomycetes; order BP-191; family BP-191; genus BP-191. The sequence goes on from DASTMB010000025.1 coordinate 68,400, forward strand.
AGGCGGTCTGCTCGACGGTGCAGAACGCGCACCGGGTCGCCGCGACCGGGATCGACGACAGGCACTCCGGGCAGTCCTTGGTGGTCGACTCGACGTCCGGCTCCGTCTTACGCCGCGCCATGAGCGCGTTGACCGGCCGGACGACGAGGAAGTAGAGGACGGCTGCAGTGATGAGGAACGTGATGAGCGCGGTGAGCACGCGCCCGTACTGGAGGACGCTGCCGGCCTTGACCTCGCCGTCCTTGACCGTGCACGGGCCCTTGAGGCAGGCGTCGAGGGTGTCGAAGTTCTTGTTCCCGAACAGCCCGATGAGCGGGCTGATGACGCCTTCGGTGAACGTCGACACGACCGCGGCGAACGCCGCGCCGATGACGACGCCGATCGCGAGGTCCACGACGTTGCCGCGCAGGATGAACGCCTTGAAGTCCTTGAGCACCGCTGCCTCCTCCGTTGGCTGCGCCCAACCTGTCACAGCCGGTCGGTAGGGTCGTTCCCATGCTCGACGAATCCGATGTCCGCGCCGCGCTCGACGCCGCGCTGTCCTCCGGCGGCGACTGGGCCGAGGTCTACGCCGACCGCCGCGACTCCACCTCGATCCGGGTGGAGGACCGCCGCGTCGAGGAGCTGACGAGCGGCCGCGACCAGGGCGCCGGCATCCGCGTCGTGCGCGGCAGCCAGGCGGCGTACGCATACACCAACGTGCTGTCCCGCTACTCGCTGGTCGAGGCGGCGAAGGCCGCGGCGGCCGGCATCCAGGGCGCCGTCGCCGGCGCGCCCACCGTGGTCGACCTGACCCGCGCGGTGCCGCCGGTGACGCACCCGGTCGCGCGGTCGCCGCGCGACGCGGAGAAGGCGGAGAAGGTCGCGATCACCCGCCGCGCCGAGGAGGCCGCGTGGGCGCAGGGCGGCGAGGTCCGCCAGGTGCTCGCGTCGTACGCCGACGTCGTGCAGCGGGTGTTCGTCGCCAACTCGCTCGGTCACCTCTCCGACGAGACCCGTACCCGCACCCGGCTCGCCTGCCAGGTCGTCGCCGTGCGCGGCGACCTCGTGCAGACGGGCTTCGAGGGGCCGGGGGCGTCGCGCGGGCTCGAGCTGTTCGAGGAGAGCCCACCCGAACGCATCGGGGAGGAGGCCGCGCAGCGGGCGTTGCGGCTGCTCGACTCGATCCCGTCGCCGGCCGGCGAGATGACCGTCGTGCTCAACGCGGGCGGCGGCGGCGTGCTGTTCCACGAGGCGTGCGGGCACGGCCTGGAGGCCGACGCGATCGCCAAGGACACCACCGTCTACGCGCACACGAAGGGTCAGCGCGTCGGCTCGGAGATCTTCCACGGCGTCGACGACGCGAGCGACCCGAACATGTGGGGCTCGTTCGAGTTCGACGACGAGGGGACGCCCGCGCAGCGGACCGTGCTGTTCGAGGGCGGGGTGCAGACCGGCGAGATGTCGGACCGGATCAACGCCGCGCGGCTCGGCGTGCGCGCCTCCGGCAACGGCCGGCGCCAGTCGTACGCGCACCTGCCGATCCCGCGGATGACCAACTCGTACGTGCTGCCCGGCGACAGCGACCCGGCGCTGATCCTCGCCGACGTGTCGTACGGCCTCTACGCCGACGGGCTCGGCGGCGGCGAGGTCAACCCGGCCACTGGCGACTTCGTGTTCGGCATCACCGAGGCGTACCTCATCGAGAACGGCCGGCTCACCCAGCGGGTCCGCGGCGCCAACCTCATCGGCAACGGCCCGCAGGCGATCTCGCTGGTCGACGCCGTCGGCTCCGACTTCGCGGTGAAGCAGGGGATGTGCGGCAAGGACGGGCAGTGGGTGCCCGCCGGGTTCGGGACGCCGACGTTGCGGATCGCGCGGCTCACGGTCGGGGGGACGGGCTGATGGGCGACCTGCTGGACCTGGCGTCGCGCGTCGTCGGCTGGGCGGGCGACCGCGAGGGCGTCGAGGCGTTCGCGGTCCACTCCGTCGACACGTCGGTCACGGCGTTCGACGGGGAGGTCGAGTCGCTGTCGTCGTCGGAGACGCGCGGCGTCGGCGTGCGCGTCGTGGTCGACGGGCGGATGGGCTTCGCGTCCACGTCCGACGTCACCGACGACGGCCTCGCCTACGCGCTGTCCGAGGCGCGATCCAACGCCGCGCTCGGCACCCCCGACCCCGGCAACGTGCTGCCCGCCCCCGCCGCCTACTCCGACGTCGACGGGATCTTCGTCGGCGGGCTCGAGTCGGTCGAGGCCGCGCGCAAGGTGTCCGCCGCACTCGAGCTCGAACGCCTCACCCGCGCCGCGCACGAGCTGGTCAGCGGCGTCGACAGCGCGACGTACGGCGACAGCCGTTCCTCCGTCGCGATCGCGTCGACGGCCGGCGTCGCCGCCGAGTACGCCCGCACCGACGTCTACGCCTACGTCGCCGCGCTCGCGCGGACGGCCGACGAGACGCAGACCGGGCTCGGGCTCACCCAGGGCCGGTCGTTCGACGACCTCGACCTCGCCGCCGCAGCGCACGAGGCGGCGGTGCGGGCGACCCGGCTGCTCGGCGCGCGCAAGCCGGCGACCGCGCGGGTGCCGGTGGTGTTCGACCCGCTGGTGACGGCGTCGTTCCTCGGCGTGCTCGCCTCCGCGCTGACCGCGGAGGCGGTGCAGAAGGGGCGTTCGCTGTTCGCGTCGCGGGTGGGGGAGCCCGTTGCGCGGGAGACGTTCAGCCTGGTGGACGACGGGCGGATCACCGAGGGCGCGGCGGCGGCGCCGTTCGACGACGAGGGCGTGCCGACGCGGCGGACGCCGGTGGTCGAGCACGGCGTGCTCCAGGGGTTCCTGCACAACACGGAGACGGCCGCCCGCGCCGGCGGCTCCGCCGCCTCGACCGGCAACGCGTCGCGGTCCGGCTTCAACGGTTCGCCCGGCGTCGCGCCCACCAACCTGTACCTGGACGGCGTGACCGTGCCGCCGGTGGAGATCCTGGCGCGGGCCGAGGGCGGCCTGTACGTGCAGGACGTCAGCGGGCTGCACTCGGGCACCAACCCGGTGAGCGGTGAGTTCAGCGTCGGCGCGACCGGCCTGTGGATCCGCGGCGGGGCGCTGGAGGAGCCGGTGCGCGAGGTGACCGTGTCGTCGACGCTGGTCGAGATGCTGCTGGCCATCTCGGCGCTGGGCGACGACCGGCGGTTCTTCCCGTTCGGCGGCTCGTACGGCGGCGCCACGGCGCTGCTCGCGGAGATGACGGTCGCGGGCGCGTAGCCGCGCCGGGCCGCAACCGGCCGCGGCGGCCGCGGCGGCCGGGGCGGCGGCGGCGTGCCGGCGGCACATCCGCGTGCGCCGCCGTGTGCCCGGCCCGCGCCGTGCCGCCCCGCCGTCCGCGCCCGCCCGCCGCGTCAGCGCGGGTCGAGCAGCACGCCCGGGTTGAGGACGCCGGCCGGGTCGAGCGCGTCCTTCGCCGCGCGCAGCGCGCGGGCGAACGGCTCCGGCCGCTGCCGGTCGTACCACGGCCGGTGGTCGCGGCCGACCGCGTGGTGGTGCGTGATCGTGCCGCCGGCGGCGAGGATCGCCTCGCTCGCGGCGGCCTTCACCTCCGCCCACTGCGCGAGCTCGCTGCCCCGCCGGGCCGGTGCGAGCACCGTGAAGTACGGCGCCGCGCCGTCGGGATAGACGTGCGTCAGCCGGCAGGTCACGTGCCCGGCGCCGGCGACCCGGTGCAGCGCGTCCGTCGTCGCCGCCCGCACCGCCGCCACGAACGCCGGCAGCCGGTCCCACGTCGCCGCCGTCTCGAACGTCTCCGTCAGCACGCCCAGCAGCACGAGCTGGTCGCGCAGGTACGGCGCCCGCACGAACGTCTCCCGCCACTGCCCGCTCGCCGCGTCCCGGTCGGCGCCGCCGCCCCCGCCGCCTCCGAGCGGCTCGCCGCCGGAGTCGCGCGCGACCGCGACGGCGCGCGCGAGGTCGGCGTCCACCGGTGCCGACGGCGACTCGAACGCCAGCACCAGCACCGCCCGGCCGTCCGCCAGCGTCCCGGTCAGCCGCGCCTCGGTGCCGTCGACCAGGCGGCAGCCGGCCGGCGCCAGCCCGGCCTGCACGATCCGGCGCACCGCTTCGGCGCCGTCCTCGAACGACGCGAACGCCACCGAGGCACCCGCGCGGAACTCCGGCCGCGCCTGGAGCCGCACCCACGCCTCGGTGACGACGCCGAGCGCGCCCTCGCTGCCGAGCAGCAGCCGGTCCGGGGACGGGCCGGCGCCGGAGCCGGGCAGCCGCCGCGACTCCCACCGCCCGGTCGGCGTGACCGCCCGCACCGACTCGACCAGGTCGTCGACGTGCGTCAGCCGCGTCGCGTAGTGCCCGGCGGCGCGGGTGGCGATCCAGCCGCCGAGCGTGGAGCGTTCGAACGACTGGGGGTAGAAGCGCAGCGTCAGGCCGTGCGGGCGCAGACCGCGTTCCAGGTCGGGGCCGAACGCCCCGGCCTGGATCCGCGCGGCGCGGGACGTGGCGTCGACCTCCTCGACCCGGCCGAGGGCGGCGAGGTCGAGGGAGACGGTGCCGGCGTAGATGTCGCCGACGGCGGGCTCGACGCCGCCGACGACGCTGGTCCCGCCGCCGAACGGCACGACCGCCGCCCGCGCGCCCGCCACCCAGTCGAGCAGCGCGGCGACGTCGTCCTCGCTCCGCGGCCGGACGACGAGGTCGGGCGGGTGCTCGACCTGCGCGCGCAGGCCGCGGACGACGTCGCGGTAGCTCCGCCCGAACGCGTGCCGTGCCCGGTCTACCGGCTCCGTCGAGCCGAGCGCGGCGAGCGTCTCCGGCAACGTCACCCGCGGCGCCGGCAGCGGCCCGAGCGCCGCCGGTGTCTCGGGCGGCTGCACCGGGAAGCCGAGCACCTCGGCGAAGTACGGTGCCGCCGCCGCGAGGTCCGCCGCGCGCGGCTCGTCGCCCGGGCCGCCCCAGCCCCAGATCGCGTACGTCACGGCGGTGCTCCGGGCGCGCGGAGGGCGGGGGTGAGGCGTTCGGCGGCGGTGGCCGCGGCGAGCGCGCGCGCGACGGCCGGCGTGCAGGCGACGACGACCAGCGCGCCGTCGCCGGCGCCGGTCGCGTCGGCGGGCGGCACGACGAGGACGACCACGTCGGCGGCGACGACCCGCGCGCGCGGTGTGTTCGCGGGAGCCGCTCCGGGCGCCGCGCCGGGGGCGCCCGGCGCCGCGGCCCCAGGTGGCGAGGGCGGCGGTACGCCGGGCGCGCCGGGCGACGGCCCGCTCCCCGGTGGCGCGTCCGCCGGCGGCTCGCCGGACGGTGGCGGGTCCGGCGACGGTCCGCCGTCGGGCGGCGCGGTGAGCACGTCGATCCGGTCACCCGCGTGCAGCAGCGCGACCGCTCCAGCGTCGGCGAACCGCACCGGCACCGCCACCAGCCCGCGCCCGAACGCCGCGAGCAGGGCCGGGCCGAGCAGCCGCACGTCGGTCAGCGGCTCGCCGGCGCGGACCGGGCCCGCCACCAGCCGCCCGAGCACGGCGGCGCCGGGCCGCAGCGCGCCCGCGGGCACCGCGGCCGCCGGGAGCGCGAGCGGCCGCAGGTCGGCCACCGCGAGCGGCGCGCCCGCGGTGAGGTCGCGGGCGGCGGCGAGCACCGTCACCGTCGGGGCCGCCGCCGGGCGGACGGCCGAGAGCGCGACGAGCACGGCGAGGCCGGCGAGCAGCGCCGCCAGCGGACGGCGCCGCACCGCGGCCGCCCGGCGCAGAGAGGTCCAGCGCACCGGCGTCACCCCGTGAAGTCCGCGCCGGCGAGGGCGTTCGGGCAGGGGCACGCGCGGGTCTCCGGCAGCGCGGGCAGGAGCGCGTGGAGGAGCGTGCGGAGGCGGGCGTTGTTGTCGCCGAAGACGCGGAACACCTCGTCGGCGGTGACGGCCGGGACGCCGGGGACGCCGACGTCGTAGTCGGTGATGAGGGCGATCGACGTGTAGCAGAGCTCGAGCTCGCGGGCGAGGACCGCCTCCGGGTGGCCGGTCATGTTGACGACGGACCAGCCGGCGGCGGCGTACCACCGGGACTCGGCGCGCGTGGAGAACCGCGGCCCCTCCACGACGACCATCGTCCCGCCGTCGTGGACGCGGATGCCCTGCGCGCGGGCGGCGGCGAGCGCGGCCGCGCGGCCGTCGGGGCAGTACGGGTCGGCGAACGACACGTGCACCGCCCGGTCGTCGTAGAACGTCTGGGCGCGCCCGGACGTGCGGTCGACGAGCTGGTCGCACACCACGAAGTCGCCCGGGTGGACGTCGGACCGCAACGACCCCGCCGCGCACGGCGCGACGACCTGCGTCACGCCGAGAGAACGCATCGCCCAGAGGTTGGCGCGGTACGGGATCCGGTGCGGCGGGAAGCGGTGGTCGCGCCCGTGCCGGGGCAGGAACGCGACCCGGCGCCCCTCGATCGCGCCGACGACGACCGGCGCGGACGGCGGGCCGTACGGCGTGTCGACGGCGACCTCGTCCGCCTCGTCGAGCAGCGAGTAGAAGCCGGACCCGCCGAACACGCCGACCTCGGCGCGCGCGTCGGCGACGGGCGGCAGCTGGACCATCGGCACCTCCGGGATCGGGTGCCGGGAACACTAGTGAGGCCGTGGGACAGGATTTAAGGCCCCGCGCCGGATCTGTGGATTCAGCTCGCCGCGGCGTCGGTGCCTGTGGACGGAGCGGCCGCGGGGGCGGCCGGCTTGGCGTCGCCCTTGGCGTCGCCGCCGGACGAGCCGCTGTCGGACGACGGCGTGGCGGACCCGGACGACCCGCCGGACGAGCCGGAGCCGGAGGACTTGCCGCGGCTGTCGGTCTTGTAGAAGCCGGAGCCCTTGAAGACCACACCCACCGGCTGGAACACCTTGCGCAACGCGCCCCCGCAGGCGGGGCACTCGGTCAGCGCGGGGTCGGTGATCCGCTGCACGACCTCGTGACGTTCGGCGCAGACGGTGCAGGCGTACTCGTACGTCGGCACGGCGGGAGCTCCTCGGGCGTTAGCACTCGTGGGTTGCGACTGCTAATGATGCGCCAGCGGCCGCGCCGCGTCCAGCCGCCGCGGCGGAATGCTTGCGTACGCAACGACGTTCACCCGGGTAGACGATGCTCCCGAAGGAGGCCCCGGCCATGCCGATCCACCGGCTCAACCACGCGGTGCTGTACGTGCGCGACGTCGAGCGCAGCGTCGCGTTCTACACGGACGTGCTCGGCTTCCGGGTGGTCAACGCGATGCCGGGCGCGGCGTTCGTGCAGGCGCCGGGGTCGACGAACGACCACGACCTCGGGCTGTTCCAGATCGGTGCCGCGGCCGGGCCGTCAGAGGCCGGGCGCGCGACCGTCGGGCTGTACCACCTGGCCTGGGAGGTCGACACGCTCGCCGAGCTGGCCCGGCTCGCCGGCGTCCTCGCCGAGCACGGCGCGCTCGTCGGCGCCTCCGACCACGGCACGACCAAGAGCCTGTACGCGCACGACCCGGACGGGCTGGAGTTCGAGGTCGCGTGGGTGGTGCCGGCGGCGCTGCTGGACGACGCCGCGCACGGCGTACGGATCGCGCCGCTCGACCTGCCGAAGGAGATCGCACGCTACGGCGCGGACACCCGCGGCGGCGTCGGGATCTCCGTCCCGGCGTAATCCGAATGGGTGAGATATCACCCGGATGAGTTCTCACCCGCATTTTGGGCGAACGCCGCCTGCGCTATTGACGCGGTAATGCCCGCAATGGCTAACTTGCGCCGCCTGCACCGCTGGTCCCCTATATCCCGCCGTCGCGGCGGGAGCCCGCGGTGCGATGGAGGATCCATGCGCATCAAGCGTCTCGCGGTCGCGGCCATCGCCGTTGCCGCGCTCGTCCCCGGCTTCACCACCTCGGCGTCCGCCGACAACGGCCCGCTCATCGGCTCCATCTGCGGCTTCACCTCCACGAACGACGAGACGGGCGTGGTCAACCAGGACCCGGCGCACCAGTACGGCGAGCTGCACATGGGCCCGCTCCTGCTCGGGTCGCTCGGCTCGCTGTTCCCGCTGACGGTCCCGCCGGCGGTCCCGCCGACGGTGCCGACCCTGCCGCCCACGCCCCCGCAGCTCGCGAAGTCCGGCACGCTGCGCTGCTGGATCCAGACGTCGCCCGAGTACGACTACACCAACGCGCCGAACAACGAGGCGAACACGTACCCGTACGGCTACCTCAGCCTGGGCCCGCTCTCCGGCCTCGAGGTCCAGTGCAACAACGGCGTCTGCGCCGGCGGTGGCGCGATCGAGTACGACGCCGCGGTTACCGCGGACGTCTACCTCTGCATCAGCGTGACGGACATCGACGGCGTCGCGACCAACGACTGGCTCTGGGACGACGACTACTACGCGCCCGAGGACGGCGACCTCGTGCCGTGGAACTCGACCTCGCACCCGGTGTGCGGCCTGGCGATCTCCGCGGGCTGACCTGAACGACCACGAGCCGGGGGTCCGCGTCAGCGGGCCCCCGGCTCCGTCGTTCCCGGCCGCAGCACCCGGGTGGGCGTCACCACCACGTCCACCGGCCGGTCGTGCGGCTCGACCGGTACCTCGGCGACGACCTCCTCGTCCCGCACCGCCGCCACCACCGGGACCGTGACACCGCGCAGCGCGCGGTCGTACGACCCGCCGCCGCGCCCCAGCCGCCGCCCCGCCGCGTCGAACGCCACCCCCGGCACGACCACTACGTCCGCGCCGGCGAGCGCGGCGCCCGCCGATGGCGGCGAGAGCAGCCCGAGCCGCCCCGGCACCAACGTCCCCGAGTGGACGCCCCACGACAGCGACGCGTCCGCCTCCAGCACCGGCAGCAGCACGGTCACCCCGCGCGCGGCCAGAGTGGAGAGCAGCACGGTGGTCGGCGGCTCCGTCCCGACCCCCACGTACGCCGCCACGACGGCGGCGCCGGCGACCTCCGGCAGCGCCAGCAGCCGTTCGCAGAGCACCGCGCCCAGTGCCTCGCGCTCACCAGGAGGCACCGCCGCGCGGGCCTCCGACACCCGCAGCCGGAGCGCGCGTTTCGCCGCGACGGTCGCGTTCACCGCACGTTCGCCGCCCACGGGTGCGAGCATGGCACTCAAGGCCGCCCCGGGACCTGCCGACGCAGCACCGGGGTAACCCGGGGTGCGGCTCGCGCGTGCCCTGACGAGGACGGGAGGCGACCGCGGTGCCGTTGCGTGTACGGCTCTCCATCACCCTGATCGCGATCGTGCTCGTCCCGCTCACGGTCACGGCGCTGATCGTGCTCGTCATGATCAACCAGCAGCAGCAGCGGCAGATCGGCGACCAGCTCGAGTTCGGCGCCAGCAACCTGGTGAAGGTGCTCGAGACGCAGGCGCGGCGCGCTGACGACGCCGCCGGGGACCTCATCACCAGCGGCGCCGGGTCGGCGCTGACCTCCGGCAACAAGGCGCTGGTGCAGACGCGGGTGTCGCAGTTCGCGGACGGCTCCGGCGCGGACTTCGTCGCGATCGTCGACAAGAACGGTGCCCTGGTCGCGCAGCGCGTCAACCGCGAGCCGTCGTACCGCCTCACCAAGGAGGCCCCGAACGCCACGACGCAGCTCGCGGCGCTCGCGAAGAACCTCGACGGCCGGGTGACGCCGTACGCCCTCTACTCCAGCGTGGGGATCGTCAAGGACTGCCCGACGTGCACGATCGGCCACGCGGTGGCCGGCTTCTGGCTGGACGACGCGACGCTGGCGCAGGTGAAGCCGGAGCGCACGGACGTGACGTTCGCCGACGCGGACGGCACCCCCACGACCACGACGCTGAACGACCCCGAGCAGGTGCGCGCGGTCACGGCGCTGCCCGCGAGCAGCAAGGCGGTGAAGGCCGGGCCGCTGCTCGTCAGCGCGAGCAAGGTGCTGGAGCGGGGGCCGGTCGCGTACACGTCGGTGTCGCAGCGCGCGGCGCAGCAGAGCCAGCGCAACACGTGGCGCGGCCTGGTCGCGGTCCTCGGCGTGTTCGTGATCATGGCGGGGATGCTCGGCTGGCTGATGGCGCGGGTGACGACGCGGCCGCTGGCGGAGCTGTCCGACGCGGCGCTCGCGGTCGCGGGCGGCAAGCTGGACACGCACATCGACATCCGGTCGCGGGACGAGGTCGGCACGCTGGCGCTCGCGTTCAACACGATGACCGACGAGCTGCGCACCTACATCGAGGCGTTGCAGGAGAGCCGCGACGAGCTCAAGCGCAACCTCACCCGCCTCGGCGACACGCTGTCCAGCACGCACGACCTGAAGAAGATGCTCGCGGTCATCCTGGAGACCGCGATGGTGACGATCCGCGCCGAGGCGGGCGCGTTGATGCTGTTCTCCGGCACGCGTGACGAGCTGTACCTCAAGGTCGGGCGCGGCCTCGACGGCCGCCTCGCGTCGGCGTCGGTGCGGGTCGCGGTGGGCGAGGGCGTCGCGGGCCGGGTCGCCGAGACCGGCGAGGGCGTCCACGGCCAGGTCGGCCCCGGCGCGCAGGGCGAGCTGCGGCTCGCGGCGACCGAGCCGCGCGCCGACTCCGTGATCGCCGTCCCGCTGAAGAGCCAGGGCCGCGTCATCGGCGTGCTGAACCTCTACGACCGCGTCGACGCCGACGAGTTCGACGACAACGACCTGGCGACCATCCGCTCGTTCGCCAACCAGGCGACCGTCGCGATCGACAACGTGCTGCTGCACCAGGAGGCGCAGCGGCTGTCCATCACCGACGGCCTCACCGGCCTGTGGAACTTCCGCTACTTCCAGATGAACTTCGACAAGGAGATCGAGCGCGCGAGCCGGTTCCAGCGGCCGCTGGCGCTGCTGATCTTCGACCTGGACAAGTTCAAGCAGGTCAACGACGTCTACGGCCACCAGCGCGGCGACTCGGTGCTCATCGAGCTGGCGACGCGCGTCAAGGGCGCGATCCGCGAGGTCGACACGCTCGCTCGGTACGGCGGCGAGGAGTTCGTCCTGATCCTCCCCGAGACCGACCTCGAGGGCGCCACCCTCGCGGCCGGGAAGATCTGCGAGATCGTCCGGCAACGCCGCTTCGGCGCGGCCGGCGAGGAGCCGATCCGGGTGACGGTGTCGGTCGGCATCGCCGTGTACCCGGAGCACGGCGTCGGCGGCACCACGCTCGTGAAGTCGGCCGACGCCGCGCTGTACGCGGCGAAGGAGGCGGGCCGCGACGGCTACTGGGTCGCCACGGCGACGCCGGACGCCGGCGACGAGGCCCCGCCGCCCGCGCCCGCGGCGGTCGACCCCGGCCCGGCCGTGCTCGACGGCAACCTCGTCGGCGACGAGGTCGACAACGGCAGCGCGCCCGGCGCCGAGGCGTCCGACGCGTCCGACGAGGAGCTCGCGCCCACCACCTCCTGACCCGGCGAAAAGATGGCGTGAACGTTTCGCGCCCCCGCGTCGTCTCCGTCGCGGGAAGAACGGGGGTCAGGCCACCTGGGTTGGGGAGTCCGCCGGGATGAGGGCGTACCGCGATGCGTGATCGCGCGCGCCCGCCCGGCGGTCCGCCGCCCGGTGCGTCCGTCCCCCCGCTCACACCCGACGAGACCAGACGGGTACGCGCGGTCCTGTACCTCCAGGGACTGCCGCGCGACGAGATCGAGGACGGCGTGCAGGACGTGCAGCTCCGCCTGCTCCAGCTCCCGGAGCCGCCCGAGCATCCGGGCGCGTGGGCGTGTGCCGTCGCGACCAACTACGCCCGCGACAAGGCCCGCCGCGCCACCCGCCGCCGCGTCGCCGAGCACCGCCTCCGCCTCGAACGCCGCACCCCCGACGACGGCGACCTCGCGCTCAAGCACGCGGTCCGCAAGGTCCTCGACACGCTGTCGCCGGAGCTGCGCCAGGTGCTCGTGCTGCGCTGCTTCGCGGACCTGACGGTGCCGGAGATCGCGCGCGAGCTCGGCGAGCCCGAGGGCACGATCAAGTCCCGGCTGCACCGCGCGGGCGCGAAGATGCGCGCCGCGCTGCCGAGGGAGCAGTGGCGATGAACGACGCCGCCTTCCTCGCCGCCCTCACCGGCGAGCCGCTGGACGCGTTCGCCGCGGGCGACGCGGCCGACGCGCGCGCGGCCGTCGACGCGATCCGCGGCGGCCTGGCGATGGTCGCCGCCGAGCTGGACGCGCCCGCGCCGGCCGCGACGCGGCGCCGGCAGGGCGACCGGGCGTGGCGGGTCGTCGCGGCCGCGGCGGTGTGGCTGCTGATCGCGGCGGCGGTGGCGCTGCTCGCCGCCCGCCGCCACCAGGAGCCGGCCAGCCCGTCGGCGTCGCCGACGCCGTCGCCGATCGTCAGCGGGCTGGTGCTCGGCCTGCCGCCGGACCCCGGCTGGCAGGTCCGGGCGGCGCAGGCCGACCGCATCGTGTCGGGGACCGTGACGCGGGTCGACCGCGGCGGCACGCTGCGCGTCCCGCCGACGGGCGAGGGGAGCGACCTGCCTTACCTGCTCGTCCACGTGGACGTGGAGGAGGCCATCAAGGGACCGGCGAGCGACATGGACGTGCTCGCCTACGACGTCACGTACGAGGTGGTTGACGAGGGTGCACCTCGTCCGTGGGTCGTAGGGCAGCGCGTGCTGTTGTTCCTGTCGTCGCCGGAGCCGGGGACGCCCTCGGTCCAGGTCGAGGTACCTCACCTCGACCTGGACC